>CBHTVU010000014.1:0-38316 GCA_966096785.1 uncultured Gammaproteobacteria bacterium
TTGCAAGTGATGCCAGCAGTGCATACTGCGTTGCAGTAAAGTTGCGATCCGTAAGTCCAGACATGAAGGCAACTATCACGACTCCAGCAAAACCTTGCGACAAATTGTCAGCGCTGATCGCTGCATAAAATGACCATTGTTCTGAAGGATGAATTGCCATCAACAAATAAGCCAGGTTCGATAAGGCAACTGCAATTGCGGCAACCACCAACATGTATCGGATGTGAAAAGCAGCTACACAAACTCCTCCCAAAAACGCTCCAGCGATTCCAATCCATATGCCGTAAACTTTTGCGACCGTCGCTATATCAGCTTTGGTAAAACCCGAATCCAAATAAAATGGGCCAGCTAATACGCCAATCATTTGGTCGGGCAATTTGAAGAGCCCGACAAAAGCTAAAAGCGCCAAAGCAAGCGTAACGCCGTTGCGTGAAAAGAATTCTTGAAAGGGTTTTATAAAAGCATCCTGAATTCTAATTTCCCTCACAGTTACTTTTTCAGGGTCGGGTTCTTTCGATAAAAGCACTGCGATGAGTGGTAGAAGAATGCAAGCAGCCATGACCAAGTAGGCCTTAGTCCAACCTATCAGCTCTGCTAAATAAAGTACGACCGCACCTGATAAAATCAATCCAATCCGGTAGCCTAAAATATAAGTAGCGGCGAGTGCTGCTTGCGATTCAACGGGGGCTATTTCAATGCGGTAGGCATCAACTAAAGTGTCCTGTGTTGCGCCTGCAAACGCAGTTAAACCAGCGAGAGTTGCAAAGGTCACTAGTGATGAGCCCGGCCCTACAATCGCCATACTTGCCAGCGCAATGATCAGTAGAATTTGAGAAGTAACCAACCAACCTTTGCGACGACCTAAAAAGGGTAAAGGATACCGATCAATTAATGGCGCCCATAAAAATTTAAGTACGTAAAAAAAACTGGCGTAGCTTACAAGTCCAATAGCGCTGAGTGCGACTCCCGTATCACGCAACCAGGTAGAAAGTGTGTAGCCCACTAATAAGAAGGGAAGGCCTGAGCCTAAACCCAAAAACAGCATAGTAAGCGCGGAGGGGGTGGCAAAAGCGTGTTTTATTCCTCGCAAACCTTTGTAATTATTTTTGTCATCCAACGTTGGATTATTTGTGGTCATAAGTGTTAGCTACAGAGTGTTGGACCAAAGTGATTTAGTAAGCGTAAATCGACAGTTTAATTTTTCCGTTATTAATTTGAACACCTTCTTTTTCCAATCGCCGTATTTGTTCGCGATAAGAATCAGAATGTTCCGGCAATGAAAGTTTTCCTTGTGAATTAATAACGCGGTGCCACGGCAAGCGCGAGCCTGCTGGAAGTTCACACATTAACCGTCCCGCTAATCGCGCACCGTTCGGCATGCCTGCTAATTTCGCAAGGTTGCCGTAGGTGATTACTTTTCCTGCCGGAATTTGCGCGAGTGCGAGAAAAATTGCTTCTTTGCGCTGTTGTTGGGTTGTGAGCATAGGTGAGCCAAAAACAAAAAATGAGGTGCTTTACATGCGGCACGATTGCACGTGAGGCGTTAATGTAAACAGTCTTTTAGCGGAATGATACTCACGCGGTATTTGTTTTCTAAGTACCAACACTTCCTCACATTACGGGGATGCGCAGCTCTGTCACATCAGGTGGTAAGATAGCGCCCTGTTTTGTAGAGGACATAAATATGCGTTTAGGTGTTTTAGGGCTAGTAGCAATCTTGTTCGTCGAGATTTGGTCGATTATCAAAATGAGTGAATACGTGGGCTTCCTGGCTGCGTTAATACTCTTGATTGCAGATTTTATCTTCGGATTACAGCTAATGCGCAGTCAGGGTATTGGTGCCATGATGAAAGCGGCACAGGCCTCGCAGGCTTCCGAGTCACCATTGGGGGCACTCGCATCGGCAATGGTAAAAGCGTTCGCAGGTATTCTGCTCATTGTTCCTGGCTTTGTGTCAGACATAGCAGCGTTAATCATCTTGTTGCCATTCGTACGCAATGCCTTCGCGCGTTATCTTCTCAAAAAAGGTCAATTTTTCCCTGCAGGAGGTTTTGGTAAAGGTGGTTTTGGTGGTGCATTCGGCCAGGGGGCTTTTGGACAGGGCGGCTTTGGAGGCTTCGGTGGATCAAGCGCTAATGACAATTTTGGCGGTGGCAATGTGTATGATCACGATGGTAGTGCCAAAGTTGACGAGGGTTCCTCAAAGGTGCGAGTCATCGAAGGGCAGGTTATTGAACTCAAACCGAAAGATAAATCCGGTGATAAATCAGACAATGACCCCCAATAACTGGAAATTCTCTTCGAAATAGCAGGAAATTTTCATTCACCAGGTTGAAATCAAAGATTTCATACCCAATCTACTTGCCACCCCATGCGGGTTATCCAATAACTCGCATTCCTGGCGGTCTTGAAAAGCTCAAAATCGTCACTATCTACCCAATCGCTGAGGCATCCTCAGGTTGTTTAATAACGCTAGTTAGGAGACTTGTGTCCATGAAAATTCGTCCGTTACATGATCGTGTTGTGGTTCGCCGCAAAGAAGAAGAAACCAAAACTGCTGGTGGCATCATCCTTTCAGGTGCAGCTAAAGAAAAGCCAAACCAAGGTGAAGTTCTTGCCGTAGGTAATGGCCGTGTATTGGCTAGCGGTGAATTGCGTCCGCTGGATGTAAAAGTAGGTGACATAGTTGTTTTCGGTAAATACGCCGGTAGCGACACCATCACCGTTGACGGTGAAGAATTAGTGATTTTGAACGAAAGTGATATCAAGGCGGTTTTGGTTTAAACCAAGAGCGGTATAAATCGCGGCACGTTAATTTTTTCTGACGTCATGCCCGTAGGGCATCCAGCGACTTTAAAAAGTGAAGGGCACTGGATTCCCTGCGGGAATGACGAAAAATTTGAACATTAAGAATTTTGAAAGGTATAAATCATGTCTGCAAAAGAAGTGAAATTTGGCGATAGCGCCCGTCAACGTATGCTGGTTGGTGTAAATATTTTGGCTGATGCCGTTAAAGCGACCCTCGGCCCGAAAGGTCGTAACGTTGTGTTGGAAAAATCGTTCGGCGCGCCAACTGTCACTAAAGACGGTGTGTCTGTTGCGAAAGAAATCAGCTTGAAAGACAAGTTTGAAAACATGGGCGCACAAATGTTGAAAGAAGTTGCATCACGCGCTTCTGACGACGCTGGTGACGGTACCACTACTGCAACCGTTCTTGCGCAAGCCATCGTAAATGAAGGTTTGAAATCAGTTGCCGCTGGCATGAATCCAATGGATTTGAAACGCGGCATCGATAAAGCAATTACTGCAGCCGTTGCTCACGTTAAGTCTATTTCTCAACCATGCACTGACAGCAAATCTATCGCGCAAGTAGGCAGCATTTCTGCAAACAGCGACACCTCTGTAGGTGATTTGATTGCTCAGGCGATGGATAAAGTAGGTAAAGAGGGTGTTATCACCGTTGAAGAAGGCACCAGCCTTGATAACGAGCTGGACGTTGTTGAAGGTATGCAATTCGACCGCGGTTACTTGTCTCCTTACTTTATCAATAACCAGGACAACATGAGTGTTGAGCACGATCATCCATACATTCTTTTGGTTGACAAAAAAATCTCTAATATCCGTGAATTGCTTCCAGTGCTGGAAGGCGTTGCCAAGTCTGGCAAGCCACTGATTATTGTTGCTGAAGACGTTGACGGCGAAGCTCTGGCTACCTTGGTCGTAAACAATATTCGCGGTATTGTTAAAGTTGCTGCCTGTAAGGCTCCAGGTTTCGGTGATCGTCGTAAAGCTATGTTGCAAGACATCGCTGTATTGACCGGTGCTACTGTCATTTCTGAAGAAGTTGGTTTGGATCTCGAGTCCGCTACTTTAGAGCACTTGGGTACAGCTAAACGCGTAACCCTGAACAAAGAAAACACCGTGATTGTTGACGGTGCTGGTAAAGCAGACGAGATTAAAACTCGGGTTGCACAAATTCGTGTTCAAATCGAAGAAACTACTTCTGATTACGACCGTGAAAAATTGCAAGAGCGCGTCGCGAAATTGGCTGGTGGTGTAGCGGTAATCAAAGTTGGCGCTGCGACCGAAATGGAAATGAAAGAGAAGAAAGCGCGAGTTGAAGATGCTCTGCACGCTACCCGTGCTGCAGTAGAAGAAGGTGTGGTTCCTGGCGGTGGTACTGCATTGTTGCGTGCTGTTGCAGCAATCGCTGACTTGAAAGGCGACAATGAAGACCAAAATGCCGGTATTGCTATTGCACGCCGCGCAATGGAAGCTCCATTGCGTCAAATCGTTGCTAACGCTGGTGACGAGCCATCTGTTGTTGCTGACCAAGTTAAGAAAGGCACTGGCAATTTCGGTTACAACGCCGCTACTTCTGTGTACGGCGACATGATTGAGATGGGGATTCTCGACCCAGCTAAAGTAACTCGCTCTGCATTGCAGGCTGCAGGTTCAATCGCTGGTTTGATGATCACTACCGAAGCAATGGTTGCTGATCAGCCAGAAGATAAACCAGCTGCTGGTGGCCATAGCCATGATATGGGTGGCATGGGCGGTATGGGTGGCATGGGCGGCTTCTAAGCCAAACAAAAAAGCGGCTCTTGAAGCCGCTTTTTTTATGCGTATCTCACTCTGGTTAAAATACGCCCGGTATTGAACCAAAATTAAGCATTGATAGTTTTTATTATTCATAGATTCCATTTTGCAGTAAGGTACACACCCTGCAAAAACAAATCACATCTAGGAGAATTCTCATGGCTTTCGAACTACCAGCATTACCCTACGCAAAAGACGCATTGGTTCCTCATATTTCTGCAGAAACTCTAGAATTCCACCACGGCAAACACCACAAGACTTATGTTGATAAGTTGAATGGCTTGATTCCTGGTACTGAATTCGAAGGCAAAAGTTTGGAAGAAGTGATCAAGTCTTCTTCTGGCCCGGTATTTAACAATGCGGCACAAATTTGGAATCACACTTTCTACTGGCATTGCTTGAGCCCGAATGGCGGTGGTGTGGCTACTGGTGCAGTTGCTGAAGCAATTAACAAAGCGTTCGGTTCCTTTGATAAATTCAAAGAAGACTTCACCAACTCATCTATCAACAACTTCGGTTCTTCATGGACATGGTTAGTAAAAAAAGCGGATGGTTCAGTTGCCATAGTTAACACCAGCAACGCCGGCACGCCTTTGACAGACGCATCTGTAACTCCAATTCTGACTGTGGATTTGTGGGAACATGCGTACTACATCGACTACCGAAACGCTCGCCCGACTTACTTGAACGCTTTCTGGTCATTGGTAAATTGGGAATTCGTAAACGCTAACTTCGCAAAATAGTTGTAGCTTTTTCGAGTGTAAAAAACGGGTCTTCGGACCCGTTTTACTTTTAGTGCTTAGCTATATCCTTAACTCTATGTTTGTTGTAGTTGCTGCTATAAAATGCCCGTCAGTTTTTCCCTTACTATTTTCAGGTAGATAGCATTATGGAACGCAAAGAACCGACCCTCTCAGGTGGTGCCAACAACGAACGAGAAGAAGCTCCCATTCGCCGCGCAAGTAACAATTACGATGAGCCGCGTGCGAATCGCAATGCGGCTGACTATGCGCCTTCCTCATCGTCTTCCAGTTCCATTCCTGCTATCGCCCTGGTCCTTTCGCTGGTCGGTGTTGGGGGTGCGGGGTTTTTGGGATTCCAGCTGATGGAAGCAAAAACTATTATAGAAAAAGATTCCGCGCGTATTGCGCAGCTTGAAGCCCAATTGAATGTTACTTCTACCGAGTCTACCCAGTCAGTCGCTGCGCTCGGTATTAATTTGCAAAAAGTGGATGGCGAAGTTAAGAAGCTTTGGGATGCAACAAAAAAATCCAATGCCGATCATAATGAAAAGGAAAACGCGTTAAGCAGAGGTATAGATTCTACCAAAGCTGAGATTAACAATTTAAAAGCCGACACAGGTTCGCTTAAGCAAGAGTTGATTGTCCACAAAGCGAGTATTGATGAAATTCCACCTCGTATTGAGGAGGCAAATAAAAATATTGCTGAGCAGCGCAAAAAAATTGCCGATGTTGCCGCAGGAGTTAACACACTTGCTGGCCAGGTGAAAAGTGCTGAAGGCTTAGCGTCGCGCATTACAAAAACCGAAGAGGCAATTGATGCGATAGATGATAACCGTCGCACTATTAATAAAGATTTGCTACAGATTAAGCAGCAGTTAGGTATTAAGAATTAATTTTTTACCCCCTCCCTTCCTCCCCCTTTGCAGGGGGAGGTGTTGAATCTCGCGAGAATCATTTCCCTCCCCTGTCAAGGGGAGGGTTAGGGTGGGGTGATTTGGCTCCAATCATTTTTCGAGAGATTTCCCATGCCCACCATTATCCGCCAGCAAGACCTGATCGATAGCGTTGCCGACGCATTGCAATTTATTTCCTACTACCACCCCGTCGATTTTATTCAAGCCGTTCATCAAGCCTACGAGCGTGAGCAAAATAAAGCGGCGAAAGATGCAATGGCGCAAATTCTGATTAATTCGCGCATGTGTGCCATGGGCCATCGTCCGATTTGCCAGGACACTGGAATCGTCACTGTGTTTGTCACTGTAGGTATGGATGTGCAATGGGATGCGCAATTAAGTTTGACGGATATGATCAACGAAGGTGTTCGTCGCGCTTATCAAAACCCTGATAACGTTTTGCGTGCGTCCATTCTTGCTGACCCGGATGGTGCGCGTAAAAATACTGGCGACAATACGCCAGCAATTATTCATTACAACATAGTGCCCGGTAATACGGTTGATGTTCACGTTGCAGCAAAAGGTGGTGGCTCAGAAGCCAAAACCAAATTTGCTATGTTGAATCCTTCGGATTCGGTGGTGGATTGGGTGTTGAAAGTCGTGCCGGAAATGGGCGCTGGTTGGTGTCCACCAGGCATGCTTGGTATTGGTATTGGTGGCACTGCTGAAAAGGCGATGCAACTGGCCAAAGAAGCTTTGCTTGAACCTGTTGATATTCAGGAGTTGCAAGCACGTGGTGCTAGCAATCGTTCCGAAGAATTGCGTCTTGAGTTGTACGACAAAGTAAATCGTCTCGGCATTGGTGCTCAGGGGCTTGGTGGCTTGACTACCGTGTTGGATGTAAAAGTAAAAGACTATCCAACTCATGCTGCGAACAAACCCGTAGCAATTATTCCTAACTGTGCTGCAACGCGTCACGCGCATTTTGTGTTGGATGGCTCCGGCCCAAGTTTCCAAACTCCACCGTCACTTTCTGATTGGCCAGAAATCACTTGGGAAACCGGTGACGATGTACGTCGCGTAAATCTTGATACTGTGACGCCAGAAGAAGTACAAACCTGGAAAACCGGCGAGACAATTTTGCTCAGCGGGAAAATGCTAACAGGTCGCGATGCGGCACATAAAAAAATGACCGACCTTCTTGCTCAGGGCAAAGAATTACCTGTGAGTATGAAAGGGCGCTTTATTTATTACGTCGGCCCGGTTGATCCGATTCGCGATGAAGTTGTTGGCCCCGCAGGCCCTACCACTGCAACGCGTATGGACAAATTTACACGCACCATGCTTGAGCAAACTGGTCTGTTGGGGATGATCGGAAAATCGGAACGCGGTCAAATTGCTATTGAAGCTATTCGCGACAATAAGTCCGTCTATTTAATGGCGGTTGGTGGTGCAGCCTATCTTGTTGCGCAAGCGATTAAATCAGCGAAAGTATTAGGTTTTCCTGAATTGGGAATGGAAGCAATTTATGAATTTGACGTGAAAGATATGCCCGTCACTGTGGCGGTAGATTCTCGCGGTGAATCAGTTCATATCACAGGTCCAAAAATTTGGAAGGCCAAAATTGAAGAACAGGAATTGGAATTGCGTTAGTCGCAAAATTTCGCCTAAACCATAAAAAAACCGGAGCGCCAACTCCGGTTTTTTTATGGTTATTCAAAAAAGAAGATAGAGGCGACAATCTCGATCCTGCTTTTGTTTTCTGCATTTTGTAAATTCTTTGCTAGGATTAAAAATGCGCACCTGGAACTCCTCATTACAGCTAAGTAGCACTTTCAATTTTCACGAGGACTTGACCAACAGCAATGATGCGCTGCTAAATCACAAACTGTGAAATCGATAAACCTTGAGAACTATTAAATTGATTTAAAGGCGGTTATGCATGAGCGACATCATCAAGATACCAAAACGATTCGATTACAGTGTCAGTAGTGATTTTAATACAGCGGTTGGAGCAGCTTTGACAAACGCGGGAGAAAATAAAAAAATTACGCTCGATTGTTCAGAAATGGAATATCTCGACAGTGCTGGTATCGGATTAATTGTAATGGCTCATAAAAAAGCCATCAATAATCAATGCCGAATAGTTATTATCAATACCAAGCCTTCCGCAAAGGAAATTTTATTACTCGCAAATTTGCAGAAATTGATTGATATTCAATAGAGGTTGATATGGCTGACATTGAAATAATTGTTCTACCGAATAGATTCGATTATTCCTGCCATCGAAAGTTTGACGAGGAGTACAGTCCACTACTTATGGACGGTAACTGCAGAGAGATTATTCTCGATTTCTCCAAAGTAGAGTATTTGGATTCTGCTGCCATTGGCATGGTTGTTTTGTTACAAAAAAAATGTACGAATGCTCAGAAGGTTGCCAAGATCAAAGGTGCTCGTGGCACAACTGCAGAAATATTGGATATGGCGCACTTAAAAAAATTGTTCGAGTTCATTTAGCACACCTTTTTCACCCCACATTTAATTGAAAAGTATCGCCGGCAGGAACCGCGGTGTGAAATCCATGGGATTAGAGATTTTCAATTTATATGCCAAACTCCAAAAAAAATTTCTCGCGAATTTTGGTGGTTGATGATGATCTCATCCTTAATAACCTATTTTGCAGTTTTTTAAATTCAAAAGGTTTTGAAACGCTCTCCGCATCAGGAATAACCGAAGCGCAAGCCATTTTGAGAGGTAAAAATTCGGTAGACCTTATTCTACTAGACTATCTTCTCAATGATGGCACGGGAATGGATTTGCTGCAGCCCGAGGCGCTGGCGACATATTCCGATCTCGCCCCTGTCATCATGATTAGTGCGAATGAAGAGCCCAGGTTTCTTGAGGAATGCTTTGCGTCAGGCGTAAATGATTACATTATTAAGCCTGTTAATTTGTCTTTGTTAGCCTTAAAAGTCGAATCACTTATAAATTCTTCCAGAATGCAGCGATTGATCAAGGTGCAAAATGGAGAGTTGGAAAATTTCAAAAAGGAAGCTGAGCGCGAAGAGCAAATAGCCAAACTCACCTACGAATATTTGCTGCATCAAAACTCTTACGAGCATCCCGGCGTGTATGTCTGGTTACAATCGTTCGCGGCATTCAGCGGCGATATGATGTTGGTTAAGAAGTCTCCCAGTGGCCATCTTTATTTTATTTTGGCTGATGCAACCGGCCATGGTTTATCTGCTGCCATCACTATCATGCCCGTTGTAACGATTTTTAATAGTATGGTTGCGAAGGGTTTTCATATCCAGAAAATTGCAACCGAAATAAACCGAAAGCTATTAATTGATACCCCCAACGACAGATTTGTAGCCGCCATATTAATAGAAATAAATCCTTTCAGGCGTGAATTAAATGTTTGGAACGGTGCCATGCCGCCGGTATTTTGGGTTGCAAATGGCAATATTACCCATGAATTTCAATCTACGCATATGGCGCTTGGAATTCTGGATGAAGATATGTTTGACGCCGGTATAGCTACAACGGATTTGCCCGATGAAGGATTTATTCTTGCATACAGCGATGGATTAATAGAGCAAGAAAATATCTATAACGAGCCTTTCTCAAAACATCGGCTGATTAATATTCTTGCACAACAACCCGATGATTTGTTGGCAGAGCTTTCCGCGGCTTTGTTACAACATTCTGGAGATCTTGATTACAGCGACGATTTATCGGTGGGGATTATTCGACCGACAGAAGCGTTTAAATTTACGGACGTTTTAGCACCTGCGATGCAATCAGGTCGCGCACCTGGCATTGCAAGTTGTTTTTCGTGGAGTGTGACACTTTGCGGTCGTCAATTGGAAAATTGCGAGATGCCACCTTTATGTAATCATTTCTTGCAACAACTGGGTTTTGATCAGCAGCGATGCCAAAAAATTTTTACTGTTGTCGCTGAAATGGTCAGCAATAGTCTGGATCATGGTGTTCTGGATTTATCATCTTCCATCAAAGAGGAGCCGGATGGTTTTGTGCAATATTTTTATGCGCGCGAAGAACGCCTTAAAACATTATCAGACAAAGATTTTATAAAACTTTCAATTCAGTGGGTTCCTGAAGAAACTCAAGGACATTTAATTATTGAAGTTGAAGACAGTGGTAAAGGCTACATTCCGCAAATAAAAGTGAATAACACACCATTTCGATATTCCGGCCGCGGTAACGAACTCATTCGAAAACTTTCTGCATCCGTTGAAATTATTCCGCCGGGAAATAAAATCCGAGCTACCATTAAATAACATTTTTCCGTCATCAGTTAGAACAGGAATGCTATGAGTAAACACATATTAATTGTTGATGATTCTGCATCAGTTCGCCAGATGGTAGAGGTGACGCTTAAGTCGGCAAGCTACACGGTTACTGCCGCAAAAGATGGGCTTGAAGCTTTTAATATGTGTAAAAATTCTGATTCTAATTTTGATTTTGTATTAACAGATCAAAATATGCCGAATATGGACGGGATAACTTTAATTAAATCCTTGCGCACTTTGGGGGCCTACTCGAAAATTCCCATAGTCGTTTTGACGACTGAGGCGAGCGATAGTATGAAAGCTCAAGGCCGGGCAGCTGGCGCAACAGGCTGGATGGTGAAGCCCTTTGATCCTGCCAAATTATTGGAAGTGGCAAAAAAAGTATTGGGTTGATTCAAGCATATATTTCACTGTTGGTGATGAAGCGGCAATTGCTTCGGGATATTCGTTATGTCGATTGACATGAAACAGTTTCACTCCGTTTTTTTTGAAGAGAGCCAGGAACATCTCGATGAAATGGAGCATTTGTTACTTGAGTTAAATACTGAAGATCCAGATACAGAACAACTCAATAGTATTTTTCGTGCGGCCCACTCCATAAAAGGCGGTAGCGGGATTTTCGGTTTTGACGCACTGGGATCTGTAACTCACATTATGGAGAGTTTGCTCGATAATGTACGCCAGAAAAAATTTGCGATTACTTCTGCGATGGTGGATTTATTCCTAAGCTCAGTGGATGTATTAAAAAGTATTTTGGAGAGTTATAAATCAGCAAGTGAAATAGACTGGACAAACGTTAATAAAATCTGTGAACGACTTGAACAAGTCACTCAGGCGAAAACGGCCAAAGCACCAGATGACATTGAGGGCTTCGGATTATTCGAAGAACCTGCTCCGCTGGACGTTGAAGATGGGTTCGGTTTTTTCAATGATCCTGTGGTAAGTTCACAAGAAGATGCCTATGGGTTTTTTGATGACGAAAGTTTTAATCATGGCACTGGAATACAAAACACCAGTCAGGTAATACCTAAAAGAAAATCAAAAAAGTCGATCAAAAACCACGAAGAGCAAGAGCCCGATCTAACACTCGCGATACCCACCGAAACTAATAATATATATCCCTTACAATCTGCAGTGCCATCTCAATCAGAGACTGTTGCTACTTCCTTGGTCGCGAAAACTAAAACATCAGATGCTACTCCCGTAGAGAATAGTTCAATTCGTGTAGACGTTGCCAAAGTTGACCAGCTTATTAATTTGGTTGGTGAAATAGTCATTACTCAATCAATGCTGAATTTAATAGGCCAGAGCGTAGAGGGTGCCTTGGGAGAAAAATTCCAAAGTGTCGCAGCAGAATTAGAACGTAATACGCGCGAAATTCAAGAGGCAGTCATGTCCATTCGCATGCTGCCCATTTCTTTTGTTTTCAACCGATTTCCACGTGTGGTGCGTGATTTGTCGACAAAGCTGGGAAAATCAATCGACCTTATTATTGAGGGTGGTGATACCGAACTCGATAAGGGGCTTACCGAAAAATTGGTTGACCCTCTCACTCATCTGGTTCGCAATTCTATTGATCATGGTATTGAATCGGCGCAATTGCGTGCAGACCGTAACAAAAATCCGACCGGAACAGTGGTGCTAAAAGCAGCGCAACAGGGAGGCAGTATTGTCATTACTATTAGTGATGATGGAGGTGGTTTGAATCGCGATAAAATTCTTGCTAAAGCTCAGGAAAAAAATATTGCGGTGGGTGATAGCCCGAGTGACGCCGATGTGTGGCAATTAATTTTTGCTCCCGGTTTTTCAACGGCAGATCAAATTACCGATGTTTCCGGTCGCGGCGTTGGTTTAGATGTGGTTAAGCGTAATGTTCAATCTTTGGGTGGTCGTATTGACATTGAATCGCGCGAAGGCATAGGTGCGACTTTCACCATACGTCTTCCCCTTACGCTTGCTATTGTAGATGGCATGTGTGTTTCTGTTGGCGATCAAACTTTTATTATTCCATTGGTTAATATTATTGAATCAATGCAGCCGCTCGAAAAAGATATCAAAACCCTCGCAGGAAATGATCAATTACTACTGGTGCGAGATCAGTACTGGCCAATTCTACCGCTTTATAAAGCCATGCAAGTGGAACCACAATTTACCGAGGCCCATCGTGGTATTGCGGTACTCATAGATGCCAACAAACATCGTTTTGCATTGTTTGTGGATGCCCTGGTAGGTCAACAACAAGTTGTTATAAAAAGTTTGGAACAACATTACAAGCGCGTACAAGGTGTCGCGGGGGCAACCATCATGGGCGATGGTAGTGTGGCCTTAATTTTGGATGTTGAATCTTTATCGAACGCAATGAAGCCCGCGCTTTTGCAACAGGCAAGTTGATCTAAAAAATCACCTGCGCGTTATTGACAGATAAATTTAATAGGGGTGCGTTATGACGGAAGCGGTAGCCAAACATAAGGATCAGGAATTTCTTACTTTCACTTTAGGTGATGAAAATTATGCACTGGATATTCTCACCGTAAAAGAAATTCGTGGCTATGAATCTGTTACAAAAATTGCAAACGCGCCTGCGTTTATTAAGGGCGTTATTAACTTACGTGGCGATATTGTTCCCATTGTTGACTTGCGGATTAAATTCAATGTTGGTCACGCAACTTACGATGAGTTTACGATTGTTATTGTATTGCACATCCATAACCGAATTGTCGGCATAGTGGTTGATGGCGTGTCTGACGTTGTCAGTCTCAATAAAGAACAGCTGCGCCCACCACCTGATTTTGGTGTCGCATTTGACAGCCGCTATTTACTCGGGCTTGCCACTATTAATGAACAAATGATCATTTTAGTCGATATCAATGAATTAATTTCCAGTGAGGAAATGGGTTTATTTGATTCGCATCAACGCGATCATGTCTGATAAAAATTAAGCATTCAACCAGGTAAGCATGTAACTGCTTACAGAGCTAAGCTCTTGGAGTTATAGATGAACGTTATCCAGCAAATCTTCGGCGCATCCACCAAAAAAAATCTAACCACTATTGATCTCGACGAACTTGCTAACTTGCGCGGGCAGGTCGCTGCTATCGGAGTATCGCAAGCAGTCATCGAATTTAATCTGGACGGAATAATCCTTGATGCTAACGATAACTTCCTAAACGCCATGGGTTATAGACTTGATGAAATACGTGGCAAGCACCACAGCATATTCGTGGAGCCAAGTTACCAAAACAGTATTGAATATAAAAATTTTTGGAACCGTTTAGGGCGCGGTGAATTTGATGCCGGTAAATACAAGCGCATAGGAAAAAATGGTAAAGAAATCTGGATTCAGGCGAGTTATAACCCGATCATGGATAATAACCACCGCCCATTTAAAGTTGTAAAATACGCAACAGATATTACTGCTGAAACTATTCGTAATGCAGATTATTCCGGGCAATTAGCCGCCATCAGTAAATCCCAGGCGGTAATTGAGTTTGCAATGGACGGCACTATTTTGAATGCCAACACAAATTTTTTGAGTGTGCTCGGTTATACGCTGGAGGAAGTTAAAGGAAAACACCACAGCATATTTGTTGATCCCACTTTTCGACAAAGCGCCGACTATCGCGCATTTTGGGACAAATTGGGGCGTGGTGAATATGATTCAGGCCAATACAAACGCATCGCAAAAAATGGGCGTGAAGTTTGGATCCAGGCCAGTTACAACGCAATAATGGATGCTGATAACAAACCTTTTAAAGTCGTAAAATACGCAGCAGATATTACTGACGAAAAAATTAAGAATGCAGATTACTCAGGGCAATTAGCTGCTATTGCAAAATCTCAGGCGGTTATTGAATTTAATATGGATGGTGTAGTGCTAAATGCTAACGATAATTTTTTAAATGTGTTGGGTTACAGTTTGTCAGATATCAAGGGCAAGCATCATGGAATGTTTGTCGACCAGGCTTACCGCCAGAGCGCAGAATATAAATTATTTTGGGACCGTCTTGGTCGCGGTGAATATGATGCGGGTCAATACAAACGTATAGGCAAAGACGGACGCGAAGTTTGGATTCAAGCAAGCTATAACCCCATCATGGATGCCAACAATAAACCTTTTAAAGTTGTGAAATATGCAACTGATATTACCGAGCAGGTTAAAAATGCCAGTGCAATGAAAGTGGCAGTGGACCAGGTTCAAGATGTCGTTAATGCCGCTGTTGAGGGTGATCTTACTCCGCGTATACCGCTTGAAGGGAAAACAGATTTATTGAAAATTTTATGCGCTGGCGTTAATTCATTGATCGACAATATGAGCGATATTGTTGGCCAAATAAAAACAGCTGCTGACGAAATCTCTACCGGTGCCAATGAAATATCCACAGGCAATAGCGATCTCTCGGCACGCACTGAGCAACAAGCTGCCAACCTCGAAGAAACTGCATCGAGTATGGAGGAGTTAACCTCTACGGTAAAACTCAATGCTGATAACGCAAAAGAAGCTAATAATCTGGCAGAGAAAGCATCACGCGTTGCAGTAGATGGCGGTGAGCTGATTCAACAAGTTGTCACTACCATGAGTTCCATCAACGAATCCTCGCAAAAAATTGCAGATATCATTGGTGTGATCGATGGTATTGCATTCCAAACCAATATTCTTGCATTGAACGCTGCGGTAGAAGCTGCTCGAGCTGGTGATCAGGGGCGCGGCTTTGCGGTGGTTGCATCTGAAGTGCGCACGCTCGCGCAGCGTTCGGCAAGTGCAGCAAAAGATATCAAAGCGTTGATTTCTGATTCGGTTAAAAAAATTGAAAGTGG
This sequence comes from uncultured Gammaproteobacteria bacterium, assembly GCA_966096785.1. Lineage (GTDB taxonomy): Bacteria > Pseudomonadota > Gammaproteobacteria > Pseudomonadales > Cellvibrionaceae > Cellvibrio. The sequence continues at coordinate 15,367 of CBHTVU010000014.1, forward strand.
TAATAGCTTGGTAGGAAAATCCGGCGAGACTATGAAAGACATCGTCAGTTCTATTAAGCGCGTGAATGACATCATGTCTGAAATAGCGGCAGCCTCCGCAGAGCAATCCGCTGGCATCGAAGAAATTTCCAACGCGGTTTCGCAAATGGATGAAATGACACAGCAAAACGCGGCTTTAGTGGAAGAGGCGGCAGCGGCGGCAGAAAGTTTGCAATCGCAAGCTGATCAGCTTACACAGCGCGTTGCGTCTTTTCGTATAGACGATTATGCCCCCACCCAGGTACACAGCAAACCGGCTAGCCGTGCTACCAAACCAGCAAGGTTGGAAAAACCTGCCACAAAACCCAGAGGCACTGCAAAAAAATTGGCACCACCCAAACAACAGGATGATGAGTGGGAATCTTTTTAAGGCTCTATTCAAATCACTTTTGCTTTTAATTTGGTTGAAAATTTAACGCAGGCGTTTTGTTAGATATTCGTAGTTACCCGTGAAAGCTATAGACGTTTTACTCAATTATGCAGGCTTGGGAAAAAGGAATCGTCATTATGAATCTGTCGCTAAAAAAACAACTATCGATAATGGCAACCATTGCTGCTGCGTCCATTTTGGTATTGGCTTTAGTTAGCTATCTTCTGGCTAAAAATACCACTATAGGAAGTGAGCTGTTCAATGAGATTGAAAAAACCAATGAATTGACGGCAGACATACTCCCTCCGCCCATGTTTATGCTGGAAGTTATGATGCGGTTGCAGGAGTTGGCAGCGGCAGCACCGGAAGCCAGACCTGCACTTATAGCCGATGCTAAAAAACGCATCTCGCGCTTTGAAGAGCGATACAGCCATTGGCATGCAAGTAACGATTTACCTGCAGACCTTAAAAATTACATGATGTCTGAAATGAATGTAGTGGCGCAGGATTTTATTCGTGTTGTCAGGGAAAATGTTATTCCTGCTGCTTTAGAAAACGATAACCAGAAACTCAACAAAGCACTGACGACTTTGTTACCGCTGTACGATAGGCATGAAGAAACTATTCTGGAACTTCACAAACTCACCCAAAAATTTGCGGAGGGAGAAAAGGCCAGGGCTTCATCTTTGGTTAGCAGTTATCAGCGCTGGTTTTATATTATTGCGTTTTGTGCCATAGCAGCGGTTGTAATTTGTTCATTGTATTTTTCCAAAAATATTCTTTCAGGCTTGGGTGCAGATCCATCGGACCTTCAGCTCATCGCGAGTCGAGTAGCTCGTGGCGATACAGATATAAATATGCCTCACATTTCCGACAAAAATAGTGTTGTTGGCGCCATGGCCGCCATGATTGAATCTATTAAAGCTGGCCTCGCAGTAGCGAATGAAAATTTCCGAATTAAAGAAGCGCTCAATGCCACTTCATCCAATGTGATGATGGCAGATATAAATCGCAATATTATTTATATGAATCGCGCCGTTGTCGCCATGCTGCGCGAAGCAGAATCTGACCTGCGTAAAGCTCTGCCTCATTTTTCGGTGGATAAAGTAATTGGCAGCAATATGGATATCTTCCACCGCAATCCTTCACACCAAAGTAATTTACTGGCGAATTTGCGTACCACTTATGTTGGCAATATTGTTGTGGCTGGCAGAAGTTTTCGGTTGATTGCCAATCCTATCTTTTCAGACTCCGGTGAGCGTCTGGGCTCGGTGGTTGAGTGGATTGATCGAACCAGGGAGGTTGCTGCCGAACATGAAATGAGTCGTATCCTTGGTGCGCTGGAAACCACAACGACCAATGTGATGATTGCAGATCCTGAACGAAAAATTATTTATATGAATAAGTCTGTAGAAAAAATGCTACGTAACGCGGAAGGGGACATTCGTTCGGTACTACCCCATTTTGCGGTTGATAAAATCCTCGGCAGCAATATGGATATTTTCCATAAAAATCCCGCGCATCAAATGAAGCTTCTGGAAAATTTATCAACTACTTACGTATCCAACATAATTGTTGGTAGCAGGCACTTTCGTTTGATTGCCAATCCTATTTTTTCAAAAGAGGGCGTGCGTCTTGGTTCTGTTGTTGAATGGTTGGATCGAACACAAGAGGTTTCTGTTGAAAACGAGGTGAGCGGTGTTGTTAAAGCGGCAAGTGCAGGTGATTTTGAGGCGCGCATTCCCACTGAGGGAAAAATAGGCTTCTTGTTGACCCTGGCCGAAGGTTTGAATTCACTGATGCAAACATCGCAAACGGGATTGGGAGAAGTCACCCACGTTTTGGGTGCAATTGCAAAGGGCGATTTAACGGAACGAATCACTTCGGAATATTCAGGCACTTTTGGTGATTTAAAAAATTATTGCAACCAAACCTCTGAAAGCTTGACGCAAATGATGTCTGAAATACGCATGGCAGCAGAAACTATTTTTTCAGCGTCAACTGAAATTGCGTCGGGCAATGCTGATTTATCCAGCCGCACTGAACAGCAAGCGGCTAACCTCGAAGAAACCGCATCAAGTATGGAAGAGCTGACATCCACCGTTAAATTAAATGCGGATAACGCCAGGCAAGCAAATGTATTGGCGGAACAGGCGTCCGATGTTGCTACTGATGGTGGTGAATTAATTCAGCAAGTGGTCACCACCATGAGCTCGATTAATGAATCAGCGCAAAAAATTGCAGACATTATAGGCGTGATTGATGGCATAGCCTTTCAAACCAATATTCTTGCACTAAACGCTGCTGTTGAAGCGGCGCGCGCGGGTGACCAGGGCCGCGGTTTTGCGGTGGTGGCGTCAGAGGTGCGCACCCTGGCGCAGCGTTCCGCCAGTGCAGCAAAAGATATTAAAGCGTTAATTTCTGATTCCGTGAAAAAAATTGAAAGCGGAAATTTACTGGTCGGAAAATCTGGCGCAACCATGAAAGAAATTGTCACCGCTATCAAACGCGTCAACGATATTATGGCTGAGATTGCAGCAGCCTCTGGCGAACAATCTTCTGGCATAGAAGAAGTATCAATCGCTGTATCGCAGATGGATGAAATGACTCAACAAAATGCTGCTCTGGTAGAAGAAGCTGCCGCAGCAGCGGAAAGCTTGCAATCTCAAGCGGATCAATTAACACAACGTGTCGCTATGTTTCGGTTAGCAACAAACGGTGAAGGATCGCAATCAGTTGGTCGGATAAGTGGAAAGCTCGCAAATAATGCTTCAAAAAAATCTTTAGCTACCCCTAAAAAATTACTACCGGGTAAACCACAGGATGACGAATGGGAATCATTTTAGTCGTGACCAAGAGGTGTAGTCTTTGAATGTGAGTACAGACCGGGAATTTGAATACAGTGAAGCCGATTTTGCAAAAATCCGTAAGGTGATTTACAGCAAAGCGGGAATTAATTTATCTGACAGTAAGAAGCAGTTAGTGTATAGCCGGCTAGCGCGACGTCTACGCGCTTTGAAATTACCGAATTTCAATAGCTATTTAGATTATCTGAATGACAATGAGCAGGAGCATGAAGAGTTTGTTAACGCCCTAACGACTAACCTCACCGCCTTTTTTCGCGAGGCGCATCATTTTGAAATTTTAGCGAATCATGCAAAAAAAATTAAATTACAAAATCGAGAAATGCGTGTGTGGTGTTCCGCTTCCAGCACAGGTGAGGAACCATATTCTATTGCTATGACCTTGGTTGAGGCTTTTGAAACATACGAGCCACCGGTAGAAATTATTGCATCTGATATCGACAGTAATGTATTGCGCGATGCAAGTACGGGAATTTATTCACTGCAACGCTTGGAAAACTTGACTCTTTTACAAAAAAAGCAATTTTTTCAACGTGGTAAAGGTAAAAATTCGGGCAGCGCGAAAGTGGTTCAAGAGCTGCGTAATATGATTGAATTTCGAAAAATAAATTTGCTGGATGACAACTGGCGGCTTCAGGAACCCTTCGATGTTATCTTCTGCCGCAACGTTATGATTTATTTTGATAAGGCAACGCAACTTCGCCTTTTGGAGCGCATGACTCGTTTGTTAAAACCCGACGGTTTGTATATTGCAGGTCACTCGGAGAGTTTTTCACAAGCCTCTCATTTAGTGAATTTGGTAGGCAAGACAACCTATACATTGGTCAATCAAAAGGAAACGGGCAGAAAAAAAGAAGTAGATGTGAAGAGGGACGCGTCGAATGAATCTTGAGGATAACGAACATCTCGCCCCCAATACCTACTACGACCGACACTTTGAAAAAGATGCGGTTAAAATCTTACCCGGTGAATATTACGTAACAACTGGCGACAAATTAATTGTTACTGTGTTGGGTTCCTGCGTTGCTGTTTGTCTGCGTGACAAGGTGAATCGATTTGGTGGTATGAACCATTTTCTATTACCCAATGATGGTTCAAGTGAATCTGGCCTGCTAACCGAATCCGCTCGTTATGGCGTTTATGCCATGGAAATTCTTATCAATCATTTATTGAAGTTGGGAGCACATAGAAATCGCTTGGAGGCAAAAGTATTTGGTGGTGGAAATGTACTGCGCGGATTAACACTAAACAATGTCGGCCAACGAAATGCCGAGTTCGTGCTGGATTATCTTCACAACGAATCCATTCCCATTTGCGCACAGGACTTACTGGACGATTATCCTCGCAAGGTTTATTTCTTTCCGGCAACCGGTAAAGTTATGGTAAAAAAACTTAAGTCAGTCCACAACACAACTATTTATGACCGTGAAAGTGAATACCGCATGCGAGTCAAATATACCCCCAAGAGTGGTGACGTGGATTTATTTATTTAAACTCAATAAATTTTTGTACAGGTACACAAGCATTGACTATAAAAGTTCTCATAGTAGATGACTCAGCACTGGTACGTAGCCTGCTGTCTGAAATTATCCGCAATGCACCTGGCTTTAGTGTGGTAGGTGCCGCACCTGATGCGTATGTTGCACGCGATATGGTAAATGAATTTGTACCTGATGTTATTACACTTGATATCGAAATGCCGCGCATGGATGGGCTTACATTTTTGGAAAAATTGATGGTCGCCCGTCCAACACCAGTGGTGATGATTTCGACGTTAACTGAAGCTGGAGCCGATGCAACCTTGCAGGCACTGGAACTTGGTGCGATTGATTTTGTGCCCAAACCGAAAATAGGGATAGCGGATGGATTGCGGGAGTACGCAGATCTTATTCTGGAAAAGCTTGAGGCCGCAGCAAAGGTGCGTGTAAAACCTTTGGTCAAAAAGACTGTTCGTGAAGATATAAAAAGTGATCAAAAAGTGATTGTAAATCGTATGGCTGGTACCGAAAAAATAATTGCCATAGGCGCCTCCACGGGTGGCACCGAAGCAATTAAAGAGGTGTTGCTGCAGTTGCCAGCGGCGGTGCCAGGAATAGTAATGACCCAGCATATGCCGGCAGGTTTTACTAAAAGTTTTGCAGAGCGTTTGAATAGGTTAACGCGTTTGCGAGTTAGCGAAGCACAAGGCGGCGAGCGAATTTTACCAGGCCATGCTTACTTAGCACCCGGCGGCTTTCATTTGCAGGTAAATCGTTCGGGCGCGGATTATGTTATTCGCTTATCTGACACTGAACCTGTCCATCGCCATAGGCCTGCAGTGGACGTGATGATGGAATCTGTTGCGATTGCCGGTGGCAAAAATGTTATTGGTGTTTTGTTAACGGGCATGGGGAAAGATGGCGCAAAAGGAATGCTGGATATTCGTAATCAGGGCGGTTTTACTTTTGCTCAAGACGAGCAAAGTTGTGTGGTTTACGGCATGCCCAAAGAAGCGGTAAATCTTGGCGGTGTAGATAAAGTTGTAGAACTTTCCAATATGGGTGAAGCAATTTTAGAAAAATTAAAAAATATGGGTGGAGGTAATCGGCTCTAATTATTCATTGTTATTTTCTTCGCCGGAGAGATTTGCGCACACGAGATTTCTGCCGCGTTTCTTCGCTTTGTAAAGCGCTTCATCTGCCATCTTGATCTGCTCAATAAATGTATTCATATCCGTATTGGCGGCAATTCCTGCACTAAAAGTTACATTGAAAGATAATTCCTTATCTTTAAAATTAATTAATGAAAATGATTTCCTCAGGCTGTTGATGAGATTACCTGCATCAGAAATACTAATGTCAGCCATGATTAATAAAAATTCTTCGCCTCCAAAACGGCCGATATAGTCAGTCACACGTAAACGCTGCTGCAATAACTGAGCAAGCGCTTTAATAACTCTGTCGCCATTCAGGTGGCCGTAGGTATCGTTGACCTGTTTAAATTTATCTATATCGATCATGGCGATAGTAAATAAACTTTTTTTGCGTTTGGCTTGCAGAAATACCCGCTCGGCGGCCAATTGAATTTGGGCGTGATTCAGCAGCCCGGTGAGGCTATCCTGATACATCATGGCGGTGAGAATTTTGGAGCGATCAACACGGCTTTTGACATGACGCACTAGCTCGTCCGGTGCCATGCCTTTTGATAATAAGTCATCTGAACCTATTTCCAGTAAATCAGTTTTTTTATCCGGGTGCGCATTGGCCGACAAAAATAAAATGGGAATACTTTGATACTGTTCCTGCTGACGAATAACTGCTGCGAGTTCATCACCGTTTACTACGGGCATGTTCAGATCCAGTAGCAATAAGTCAGGTGAGTGGGATTGCATAACGCTAAGCACTTCACAAGGATTCGTTTCTATGGTGACCTTCATTCCCATCTGCTCAAGAATGGTTGCATAAAATTCCGCAACGGAAATTTGGTCATCAACAATTAGAATATGCGTTGGTCTATTAGCATTTAAATTTAAATGATTGCGGATCATGCCTACCAGCGAAGGCACATCGGCGGGTTTGGTCACGTAAGAATGAATGCCAGCACGAACGGAGTGCAAGCGGCTGTTAAAGTCGTCTTTTCCTGAAAAAATAAAAACTTTAATACCTATTTGTACAAAGTTATGCGCGATCTCGAAAATGCCTTCCAGATCAGTGTCCGGAATCATCAAATCAATAATTATCAAGCTGGGCTTTTTATGTTGTGTCGCGTCGAGCAGCGAATCCATGGTGCGGAAATGTTTTGATTTGAAACCATAACTCATTAGGTTTTGCACCAGTAATTCCGGTGCCGTAACTTCATTGTCCAAATAGTAAATTAAAATATCCTGTGCAACTGTGCCGGAAGGGACAGGTTCTGATAACTGCTTTTGAAGTTCTGTGAAATCTTGTGTCTTGAGCGAATTGGTAGTGCCGGTAGAATTAATTAATTCACAGAGCTTTGCGATCACATCTTTGGCAGATTGTACAAGTGTTTCATTGAGCTTGTAATTGTCGCTTTTTTGTTCCAGCAGAGGTTTGAATAATTCCTCAAGCTTACGCGCTGTTTTACTGATATCGGTAAAACCGAAGGTCCCGCTTGTTCCTATCAAGCTGTGGACATTACGGTGTAGTTTAACCATATCGGCCTGAACCCAATTAGCGGTTAAAGACTGCCAGTCGCTGGCAATAGCGCTAATTTTTTGCGGGAGCTGCGCCTTGTATTCACCTTTTAATTTTTCGAGGTGTAATTCAAAACTACTTTTTTCTGACGTCATAATTATCAACTGCCGAAACAATTAAAGGATCTCTGGAAAACTCCCCAGGTTGCCAAACTTTTTATACAAATTCTTCGGTTTACAGATTCTTCGGTTTACAGATTCCTTGGTTTACAGATTCTTTCACAAACTCCTTAGGTTTTTGCAATAGGAAGTTCGAAATAAAAACAACTACCCTGACCGAGGTGGCTCGTAAAGCCTATTTGGCCCCCCATTTTTTCAATCAATTCTTTGCTAATCGCAAGACCTATACCGCTGCCGTCTTTCGCGCGGGTAGTTGAGCTATCTGCCTGGGAAAACGGATTAAAAACATTTGGCTTAAAATCCGGTGGTATACCTGCACCATGGTCCGAAACCGAAATTTTAATATAGTTGTTGTTACTGGATATTGATATGTCGATCAATGAGTGAGGGTTAGAAAATTTAGCCGCATTTGAAAAAAGATGCGACAACACTTGCTGCGTGCGTATTTCATCAGCGTGTATGTTGCAATTGTTTGTTGCGCTACCTATCTGGAATTTTACCTGGTATTTGTCAGCAATATATTGATTGGCTGCGATGGTTCTTTGCACCAGAGCAATGGCGTCGAATTTTTTGTATTCAAATTCAATTTCGTTGGAAAGCAGTTTGTCCATATCTAACAAGTCATTAATGAGGTTTTGCAAGCGCAGACTGTTTTGTTTGGCGATTTGGATCAAGTTGTTAATTTTTTCTGGCAAATGCCCCAAGCTACCGCTTTCAATAATGGCAAGCGATGCAGATATAGATGTCAGTGGTGTCCGCAACTCGTGGCTCACAGTTGCAATAAATTCGTTCTTTAATTTGTCGGCATGCTTACGATCGCTGATATCGCGAATTACACCTACGTGTGTTGAAACGCCATCATCATGAATGGTGGATAATGCGATTTCCATTTCAAATTCTTTTCCGTTTTTGCGCAACCCGATTAATTCATGATCCAGTTCAGATATGTTATGAAATTGTCCGGTGTTTTGGTTTTTTAAATTGTTTCTGGGCGATATCAAAACGAGCAAACTATTGCCGATGATTTGCTCTGCACTGTAGCCAAAAATCGCTTCTGCAGCATGGTTAAAGCTGGTGACAGTTCCTTGCTCGTTCAGGGTAATAATTCCGTCAAATGCACCGTCCAATATTGCCTGGGTGTGGTTTGCCTGGCGTTTGATATTTTCTTTATCGATTAAATGTTGGCGTTTGTGGCCGTTTGCGATGCTGAATTGAACGATGAGATTGGTGATTGGTTGCAGCTCATCAGGTTGGTCATCACTGTAACCATTTGGTTTGTTCGCCAAACCCAACATAGCAATTTGTTGGGTGTTGTTGAAAATAGGAATCCCTATGAATGATGTTAGGGTAGGGTGACCTGCTGGTACACCACCAGCCCGCATGTCGGTGGCGGGGTTATTGCTGATGATCGGCTTTCCGCTTACAAGCGCCGCACCAAATAGCGTATTGAGATTGGTAAATTTCATTCCCTGCGTTTTGTAATTCGCATAAGTTCCTCTGCTGTGTTTATCCCACGCAATATTGGTAAGCGCAATCATATTCAGGTAAGGCTTATTTTCCTCGCTGTACAAAACCTCCGCAATAAAACCAAATTTACTCTCTGTAAATTCCACTATGTTTTCGAGTAAATTTTCAAATGTTTTACTGTTGCTGTCCTGCGCAATAAAAGATGCCTGGGCCTGACTAATAATTTTGCTCATTTTTTGTTGGCGTAAACGCTCGTTACCCCAATCAATGAGTCGCGTATTTTTTTCGAAATTCGTCTCCATTTGTTCGCGCGCGCGGGCTGACGCCGATAACACAAAAATAATAAACAGCGCTGACATAATGCTCATTGATAAAGCGATTTGACCGTCTTCCTGATACAAGCGAATACTCAGCGGAACAATTGCAAGAGTGACGAAACCCACAACGGATAACCTATCAATTGCCAGTGTTGTTAAAGATCCACTGGAAACGCCCGCAAGGGTAAATGCAAGCAAGGCCTGATAGGTAGGGTTGTAGCTGGCGAACATAAAATGACAGGAGGTTCCCCACATGCACCCGGCGAGTAAAGTGCCCAACCGAAAGCTGGTTAGCCAATGTTGCGCGCTCACATTGGATTGAGTGTTGCGCCATAAAAACCAATTCACCGTGCGTAGCGCCAGGGCGCACAACATTAAAATATTCCACAGAATAAGATCACCCTGGCCAATAATGTCCCAATGCGAATAACTTAGAAGTAGTTCGAGCAAAAGGGTCACAGTAATGGAAAGCGGTATCCCACGATAGAGAATGCGCACGCGCTCCTCGATCAGGGTGGTGTGTTGTACGGGTATCAAATTATCTTGGTTTGTTCCGCCCATTTGCACTCTATTATTTATCTGGTGTTACGCATTGCCGGGTAGTAGTTGCCTGTTAACGGCAGTTTTAGTTGGGTTGGCGCTATATGTCTGTGTTTTTTTCGCCCAACTGATTGAATCTTTTAAAGCTTTTGTTGCAACAATTTCAAAAGGATATTGGGATCAGCATTCAAAGCAACCAGGTAATTAGATATAGACAATTAATCCCAGCCGCACGGGTGTGAATTGAGATCTGTTGGTTGGAAATGTATAAGAGATCACAATGCGATTCAGTGGCGAACAGTTTTTTCCACGCTCGAAAAGTATAGACGATGATTGGCAGAGCGGTTTGTTGCGTGGCCTCCTTGCCTTGCATCTAATTAAAATAAGTTTTAAGCGAGACGATATTGCGCGGGAATTTGCTCAATTGAATCTATAGGGTCACGCAGTTTATGTAATATGCCGTCATGGATATCGTAAGCCCAACCATGAATGCTTAGCTCCTGACCACGAGCCCAGGCATTTTGGACAATATTGCAGCGTGATACGTTGTCTACTTGTTGCAACACATTAAGTTCGCACAGGCGGCGCAAACGCAAAGTCTCGTCGGGGATTGCATCTAGCTCGGGTTGGTTGGCGAAGTAAATGTCGCGAATATTACGCAGCCAATAATCTATCAGGCCCAGCTTATTATTTTCCATAGCTGCCTTCACGCCGCCGCAACCATAATGGCCAGTCACCATTACGTGTTTCACTTTCAAAAACTCTACCGCGTAATTAAGTACAGTGAGGCAGTTAAGATCCGTGTGTATAACGATGTTGGCGACATTGCGGTGAACAAATAATTCGCCTGGCGCAAGGTCTACAATCTGGTTGGCTGGAACACGGCTATCTGAGCAGCCTATCCATAAATATTCTGGCGCCTGCTGCTTGGCTAATGTCGAGAAAAATTCGGGGTCTTTTCGTTTAATGTCCTCCGCCCACTTAAGATTGCTTGCGAAGAGGCTTTCAAGATCGCTCATAGGTTATTTCCCCATTATCCAGTCATAAAATAAAAAGTAGTCACAAAAAAGTCGTCGCAGTATAAGGGATGAGTTATAAAGTCTCTAGCAACTAACTGGCCAGACACAGCTTAAGGGAAATGCATGACAAATACGCTTTATTGGCATGATTACGAGACCTGGGGGGAGGTACCTTCCCGGGATCGACCGTCGCAATTTGCGGGGGTTCGTACGGATGAGGATCTGAATATCATTGGCGAACCGCTGATGATCTATTGCCGCCCCTCACCTGACTCACTGCCTAAACCGGATGCCTGCCTGATTACTGGCTTAACTCCCCAGGTTGCGCTTGCAAAAGGTTTGCCTGAATATCAGTTTGCCGCGAAAATTCATGCGGAGTTGAGTCTGCCTGGCACCTGCGGTGTCGGTTACAACTCTATTCGTTTTGACGATGAAGTAACCCGCTACATGTTGTATCGCAACTTTTATGATCCCTACGAGCGCGAATGGCGCAACGGAAATTCACGCTGGGACATTATTGATGTGGTGCGTATGACCCGTGCACTTAGGCCAGATGGTATTGAATGGCCGAATTATGAAGATGGTCGCCCCTGTTTCAAGTTGGAAATGCTTACGGCGGCAAATGGCCTGCTGCACGAGGCCGCGCATGATGCTTTGTCAGATGTGTACGCGACCATTGCCATGGCAAAACTGATTAAAACCCGCCAGCCCAGATTGTTTGATTATGCTTACAAACTGAGGGATAAGCGTTTTGTGAGTGGTCTTATTGATATCGCAAACCGCAAACCTGTGTTGCATATATCCTCTCGTTTTGCGAGCGAAAATGGCAACGCAACGCTGGTATTGCCATTGGCGATTCATCCCACCAATAAAAATTCGGTTATTGCCTATAATCTCGCCTTTAATCCACGCGATCTGCTTAAGTTGTCAGCTGATAGTTTACGTGAGCGCCTCTTCACCCGAACTGAAGATCTACCCAAAGATATGGAGCGCATTGCGCTAAAAGAAATCCACTTAAACAAGTCTCCTATGGTGTTGCCTCCATCTATGCTGGATGAACAAACCGCACTTCGCTTGCAAATTGATCGCAAATTGATGGAACAACACTGGCAACAGCTCTGTAATCTGTCTGTCGTTGAGCACGAGAATTTGAAACAAAAGTTGTATGAGCTTTACAGCGAGATTGGATACATCGAAAAGACCGATCCTGAGCAACTCCTTTACAGCGGCTTCTTTGATGATTATGACAAAAAGCTCATGACACAAATCCGTCGTGCTAATCCAGGGGACCTTGCTAAAAAGCAGTTCGATTTTCATGATCCTCGCCTGAGTGAGCTTTTGTTTCGCTATAGGGCGCGTAATTTTCCGGAGTCCCTGAGCAGTGAAGAACTCCAGGAGTGGAAGACGTTTTGTCATTACCGGCGAACAGACACGACAGCAGGTGCAAGCGTGCTTATCAACGACTTGCGCACTAGAGTCACGGAATTATTAGCGCAGGGAAATCATACCGATGAGCAGAAGAATATCCTTATGGACTTAGTGAACTATGCCGATGGCTTGTGACAACCACAGGGTTATCCGTTTAATGGTTTGCATAAAACTTTATCGTTATGGATTTGGGCGATTTAGTCCTAGAGTGGAAACTTTAGGCCCGCTAATTGCCGAAGTGTTTGATGCATATCAACGTCCGTATAAACGTACCCATGTAAAAGGAACCATAACGGGGACTTTTTCGCGGAATAAGTCTATTTAACCCTTGTCAGGGTGTGGGAATTTTACGTTCCAGCGAGTACAATTCCGCGCCCAACTTCCGCAGCAAAATATGCGAGCGCGGAAGTCTGACCCAGATCCCTTTCATCCGGAGCTTCTTCATGTCTTCCATCAAAAAAGTAGTCCTCGCCTATTCGGGTGGCCTGGATACTTCAGTTATCGTCAAATGGTTACAAGAAAATTATAACTGTGAGGTTATTACTTTCACGGCAGATATAGGTCAAGGTGAAGAGGTCGAGCCGGCGCGCGCTAAAGCTCAAGCGTTGGGCGTTAAGCAAATATTTATTGACGATTTACGCGAAGAGTTTGTTCGCGATTTCGTATTCCCCATGTTCCGTGCGAACACTATTTATGAAGGCGAGTATTTGCTCGGTACTTCAATTGCGCGTCCTTTGATTGCCAAACGTTTAATTGAAATCGCCAACGAAGTAGGCGCAGACGCCATTTCCCACGGCGCCACCGGTAAGGGTAACGATCAAGTACGTTTCGAGTTGGGTGCTTACGCATTGAAGCCGGGTATCAAAGTTATAGCTCCATGGCGTGAGTGGGATTTGACCTCGCGTGAAACCTTGATGGAATATTGTGACAAGAACAATATCCCGGTGGATTATTCCAAAAAGAAAAAATCTCCTTATTCAATGGATGCCAACCTTCTTCACATCTCCTATGAAGGCAAGGTTCTGGAAAATCCATGGACCGAAGCTGAAGAAGATATGTGGCGCTGGACTGTTGCCCCCGAAGCTGCGCCAGACAAAGCGACTTACCTCGAACTTACCTATGAGAAAGGCGATGTAGTTGCTATTGACGGTAAAAAAATGTCGCCGGCAACTATTCTGACTTATTTGAACAAAGTTGGCGGCGAAAACGGTGTTGGTCGTTTGGATATCGTTGAGAATCGTTACGTAGGAATGAAGTCTCGCGGCTGCTACGAAACTCCCGGTGGTACCATCATGTTGCGCGCTCATCGTGCAATTGAATCGATTACTCTCGATCGCGAAGTTGCTCACTTGAAAGACAGCTTAATGCCCAGATATGCCGAAATGATTTACAACGGCTACTGGTGGAGCCCCGAGCGTCAAATGATGCAGGCCATGATCGATGAGTCACAACAATTCGTAAATGGTGATGTGCGCGTAAAACTTTATAAAGGTGCAGTGCATGTTGTTGGCCGTCGCTCGGCTGACAGCTTGTTCGACGAAAAAATTGCAACCTTCGAGGACGATGCTGGTGCGTACAATCAGAAGGACGCAGAAGGCTTTATCAAATTAAATGCATTGCGCATGCGCATTGCAGCCAAAAAGGGCCGTGCGCCTAAACTTTAGGCAAAGCGTAAAATTCTGCCCTACACTGGTTTGGTTAAAAATAAACCTTCCAGGGCAGTGTAATTTCTGCGGCGACCTGCGGTCATAGCGGAAAATTACCGGGTTAACCATTTTTAGTTTTTATCATTTAGTGTGGGAATGTCCTATGGGTAATCATGCGACTGTAGCTGGTGATCCACCAGTTTACGATTTCGATGTGGTACGTAAATTCGCCATTATGACCGTAGTTTGGGGCATATGTGGTATGGCAATGGGGGTGTTTATTGCGTCGGAACTGGTGTGGCCAGGTCTGAATGATTTATTCCAGCCCTTTACGCATTTCGGGCGTCTGCGTCCCTTGCATACTAACCTGGTTATTTTTGCGTTTGGCGGTTGTGCTTTAATGGCAACGTCATTCTACGTAGTACAGCGCACCTGTCAGGCGGCCTTGTTCGGTGGTTGGCTGGTGAAGTTCACTTTTTGGGGATGGCAGGCAGTTATAGTTTCCGCCATTATCACTCTGCCAATGGGTGCTACCTCTGCAAAAGAATATGCTGAGTTGGAGTGGCCAATTGATATTCTTTTAGCCTTGGTCTGGATCAGTTATGCGACTGTATTCTTCGGCACCATTGTTAAACGCCGTACCTCGCACATTTACGTAGCGAACTGGTTCTATGGTGGTTTTATCGTAACTGTAGCCGTGTTGCATATTGTTAACTCCGCCGCTATCCCGGTTTCCATGTTCAAGTCTTACTCCGCTTATGCAGGAGCTGCTGATGCTATGGTCCAGTGGTGGTACGGTCACAATGCGGTAGGGTTCTTTTTAACCGCAGGCTTTCTGGGCATGATGTATTACTTTGTTCCCAAACAAGCAGGTCGTCCGGTTTATTCTTATCAATTGTCCATTGTCCACTTCTGGGCGTTGATTTCCCTTTATATTTGGGCTGGTTCGCATCACTTGCATTACTCTGCATTGCCGGATTGGACCCAATCATTAGGTATGGTGATGTCCTTGATCCTGCTTGCTCCAAGCTGGGGTGGGATGATCAACGGAATCATGACCTTGTCGGGTGCATGGCATAAATTGCGTACCGACCCGACCTTACGCTTCCTCGTGGTAGCCCTGTCTTTCTACGGTATGTCCACATTTGAAGGCCCAATGATGGCTATCAAAACGGTGAACGCTTTGTCACATGACACTGACTGGACTGTCGGTCACGTGCATTCAGGTGCGCTCGGCTGGGTTGCGATGATTTCTATCGGTGCTCTCTATCACATGCTCCCCATTCTTTATAAGCGCACAGAAATGTACAGCGTTAAATGGGTAAACATCCATTTCTGGTTAGCAACTATCGGTACCGTACTTTATGTATGTGCCATGTGGGTTAACGGAATTATGCAAGGTTTGATGTGGCGCGCGTTCAACAAAGACGGCACCTTGACCTATAGCTTTATTGAGTCAGTAACGGCTAGCCATGCAGGCTACCTGGTACGTGTAATTGGGGGAGCATTCTTCCTCGCGGGCATGTTGCTGATGGCTTACAACACTTATCGCACCGCTCAGACGGCCGGTCAGTCAGTAACCGCTAATCTCAATGCCCAGCCGCAGTCGATCTAAGGGGAGCCTAGATGAAAGGTCATGATATTGTTGAACAAAACATTGGCTTGATGACAATCCTCGCTGTTGTCGCCATTAGTTTTGGTGGTTTGGTTGAAATTGTTCCGCAATTCTTTTTGAAAGAAACAACAACACCCATCGAAGGCTTGAAGCCTTTACCTGCGGTGATATTGGAAGGTCGCGATATTTACATCCGCGAAGGTTGCCATGTGTGTCATACACAAATGATTCGTCCATTGCGTGCGGAGATTGAGCGTTACGGTCACTACTCGGTAGCGGGTGAGTCTGTCTATGAGCATCCATTTTTATGGGGTTCAAAGCGCACAGGTCCAGATCTTGCGCGCGTGGGCAAACGCTATTCTGACGATTGGCAAAAAGCACACTTATACAATCCACGCAGTGTCGTGCCTGAATCTATCATGCCAGCTTTCCCGTGGCTTAATGACAATGTATTGGATGGCAAAGACACAGCCGCGAAAATGCGTGCAATGCGCTCGGTAGGTGTTCCTTACACCGATGATGATATCGCAGGTGCTCAAAAGGCCGTTAAAGGTACAACTGAAATGGATGCTCTGGTTGCTTACCTACAGCAATTGGGCACCCTTTTAGTCGAGAAACGTTAATGAACGTTAGCACTCTAGGCGCAATTTCAACGGTTCTGGTAACCATTGCTTTCTTTGGCGTATGTTTTTGGGCGTTCTCTCCCAAGTTAAAAAAACGTTTTGAAGATGATGCGAAGTTGCCTTTTGCCGACGACATTGAAACCAAGCAGACAGATGAGCATCAGCCTGATGATAAAGAGGGGCGTAAGTAAGTTATGAGTATATTTTGGAGCTGTTGGATCATCGTTCTTACCTTGACCAACCTGGTATTGTTATTTTGGATTTTAATGGCAAACCGCAGAATCAAAGTTGCCGATGATGGAACCAATTTCGCGGAAGCAAAAAAGACCGGTCACGTATATGACGGTATTGAAGAATATGACAATCCGCTGCCACGCTGGTGGTTTGGTTTGTTTCTGGCGACTTTTATTTTCACCGCCGGTTATTTAATTGTTTTCCCTGGCTTGGGCTTGTGGAAAGGTGTATTTGGCTGGACTTCTCATAATCAATTGGAGGCGGAGCAGTCAAAAGCGCAAGTAACCTACGACAGCACTTTTGGCAAATTCGTGACTACTCCAATTGAGCAGCTGGCGAA
The DNA here is from genome assembly GCA_966096785.1 of uncultured Gammaproteobacteria bacterium. Taxonomy (GTDB): domain Bacteria; phylum Pseudomonadota; class Gammaproteobacteria; order Pseudomonadales; family Cellvibrionaceae; genus Cellvibrio. The sequence goes on from CBHTVU010000014.1 coordinate 32,184, forward strand.
AGACCCGGAAGCGATGAAAATGGGTTCGCGTTTATTTTTGAACAATTGTTCTGTTTGTCACGGTTCGGATGCCAGTGGTAATTTTGGTTTCCCTAATTTGACCGATAAAGATTGGCTGTATGGTGGTTCACCTGATCGCATTAAGGAAACTATTACCTTGGGTCGTCAGGGAGCAATGCCTGCATGGGGAACTCTCTTAGGCGAAACCAATGTGGCGAACGTGGTTGAATTTGTATTGAAGCGTGCAGGTAAGCATCACGATGAAGCCAAGGCTGCGCTTGGTGAAACAGTATTTAACACAAATTGTGTTGCTTGCCACGGTGCTGATGGCAAGGGTAATCCACTTGTTGGAGCGCCTAACCTGACCGACGATATTTGGTTGTACGGTGCTGCAACACCCGAAGAATTACCGGCAACTTTACGTCAAACAGTTCGTAACGGTCGCGCTGGAGTTATGCCTTCCCATGCTGCAACTTTAAAGCCGGAGCGTATCCATTTGCTTGCAGCTTATGTTTACAGTCTTTCACAAGAAGAAACTGTGGCAGCCAAATAGCAGTTCAAAAAATGTTCAAAATAGTAAGGTGCAGACTTGATCTGTACCTTTACTGCCCCATCTCACTCCTGCTCCCGAAATTTAGTTTTATCCAAGCGCATCTCTGAGGTACTTTCTGTGAACGAAAAGTCCAAGCAACCTGAGGCGTCCAAGGAAGTCCCTGTAAGTGAAATTCGCTATGTCAATTTATATGAGAGCGAAGAGAAAGTTTATACCCGTCGCATAACCGGTTTTTTTCAGCGTCTACGTCGTTACATAAGTGCCCCCCTAATTCTTGGTTTTATATTAATGCCGTGGCTGGTGATTGATGGTCGTCCTGCCATGCTATTTGATTTGCCTGCACGACAATTCAATATTTTATGGGTGACATTTTCTCCGCAAGATGGCGTTTACCTTGCGTGGTTATTAATTATTGCGGCCTTCTTATTATTTACCGTTACGGTAATGGTAGGGCGTGTGTGGTGCGGTTTCACTTGTCCGCAAACTGTGTGGACACAAATGTACATGTGGGCGGAATTTTTATGCGAAGGTGATCGCAACAAGCGCATAAAACTTGATTCGCAAAAATGGAGCCTGGAAAAATTTTCACGCAAAGCTGCCAAACATGGAATCTGGATCGCCATTGCGCTAGTGACTGCAATTACTTTCGTCGGTTATTTCACACCCGTACGCGACTTAGCGATTAACTTTTTTACGTTCCAGTTGGATCTCACTGCAGTGTTCTGGGTGTTATTTTTTACTGCTGCGACTTACGGCAATGCCGGATTTATGCGCGAACAAGTTTGTAAATACATGTGTCCATACGCGCGCTTTCAATCGGTGATGTACGATCACGACACCTTGGCGGTTTGGTATAACAAAGAGCGCGGTGAAAAGCGCGGCCCTCGTAAAATAGGTGACGATTACCAAGCACAGGGTTTAGGCGATTGTATTGATTGCTCCTGGTGCGTACAGGTGTGCCCGGTGAATATCGACATTCGCGAAGGACTGCAAGCAGAGTGTATCGATTGTGGTTTATGTATCGATGCATGCGATAGTGTTATGGAAAAAATGAACTATCCCCTCGGGCTAATTAGCTTTACGACTGAAGATGCTGTAGCGAAAAAGAAAGTTAAAATCTTGCGCCCCCGCGTGTTGGGTTATGGTGCCGTATTGCTGGTAATGGTGGGATTATTTGTATATTCACTTGCAACGCGAATGCCGTTACTGGTCGAAGTTATGCGCGACCGCGGTACACAAATGTACCGAATTAGCGACGGAAATGTTTCAAATGTATACACGCTTAAAATAGAAAATCTGGATCGCCAAACCCACGTTTATGATGTGAGTGTGCATGGTGACTTTGATTACACTGTACAGGGTTATAAAGCGCCACCCATTCTCGAAGGTGAAATTATTACTTTGCCTGTGCGTGTACTAGTCAAGCGTAGTGAATTAAAGGGTGAAAAAAATACTGTCACCTTTAAGGTTGTTGCGCGTGAAAATCCTGAAATAGTAATTTCCCACAACACAACTTTTATTGGGCCATCCAAATAGCAGGCCGGGTAGATTATGACAGATTCAACCGATGAAAAAATTCTCCCCTGGTATCGCCAGTTTTGGTTTTGGTTTGTATTCGGGCCGCTGATATTTATTATTATTCTGTGTTTCATTACTGTAACTATCGCATTTAATTATTCCGATGATGTAGTTACTGATAATTACTACAAATCAGGTCTGATGATTAACCAGACATTTAAACAAGATGAAAAGGCAGCGGCATTGAATTTGGTTGCTCGTGTCAAATTTGATCAAACGACAGGTGATGTTTTAGTTTCATTAAGTGGCAACCATGACTACCCTAAAAATATATTATTGTTTTTAGATAATCCGGTGAAATCAAAAAAGGACCAAAGTGTTTTATTAACATCTATTTCGGCAGGCGAGTATCGTGGTGAATTGGAATCGCCTGTGGAATACTCCTGGTATATATCGCTGGTCCCTGAGTCAGATGTGAAAAAGCGTAAAGACGCGGAATGGTTGCTAAGTGGTGAAATTGATTTTTCAAAAACTACTGAAACAACATTGAAGCCGCGTGCCAACAACACGTCAGCGAAATAGTTTTTACTGTGAAGATGGATGTTAAATCCATGCCATCAGTGAATCGGGACGATTCCCACAATCGAGCCGGTAATCTTGCTTGTTATCACTGCGGGTTACCGGTTCCTGCCGATGCTGATTTTTCTGTAGTCATCAATCATAAACCCGAAGCCATGTGCTGCCCGGGTTGCCAAGCCGTTGCCACGGCAATTGTCGATGGTGGGCTCGAAAATTTTTATGCTTATCGCACGCAAACAAATCTTCATATTGAAGCGCAGCAAACAAAAACCGACTGGCAGATTTATGATCTACCGGAAGTGCAAAGTGAGTTTGTCACTGACTATGATACGAATTTGCGTCAGGCGAGTTTGTTGTTAGAAGGTATTTCCTGTGCTGCTTGTAGTTGGTTGATTGAAACTCATCTCAAAAAAAATCCTGCTGTAAAAGTATTGAATGTAAACCTCAGCACACATCGTTGTACGCTGGTTTGGTCACCTTCAATTGCTCCGCTTAGTGAATTATTAAAATCTCTCTCGGAAATTGGCTACAAACCGCGCCCGGCAACTGACGATCACCAACAGGATTTTTTCAAAAAAGAAAATCGCATTGCCTTGTTCCGGTTAGGTGTAGCAGGTTTTGGCATGATGCAAGCCATGATGGTTGCAGTTGGAATTTATTTTGGCGCAACGGATACCTGGCTAGAGTTTTTGCGCTGGTTGAGCATGCTGGTCGCAACCCCTGTCGTATTTTTTTCTGCTTCACCTTTTTTTAAATCGGCATGGCGCAGTATTAAAAGCAAACAATTAATTATGGATGTCCCGGTAGCCTTGGCTATTGGTTTAGCCTACCTCGCCAGCGCTTGGGCAACAATTACCAATAGCGGCGAAGTTTATTTTGAATCGGTTTCAATGTTTGCGTTTTTCTTATTGCTCGGTCGTTACATAGAGCAGCGTGCGCGCCATCGTAATCGTTTAGCCTTTGGAAATCTTGCACAGCTAATGCCGCTAACGGCATGTTGCATAAAATCGCTAGCGGGTGAAGAAACTACCGAAAATATCCCGCTTAAAATACTGGCTGTAAACGACCTGGTATTGGTGAAAGCTGGCGATACTTTTCCGTGTGACGGAATTGTTGAGGCTGGTGAGAGTGAAGTAATTGAAGCGCTTATTACCGGAGAATCAATTCCGATTGCAAAAAAAATGGGCGACAAAGTTATTGCTGGCACATTAAACGGTCAGAGTGCTATGCGCATTCGTGTTACCGCTATCGGTAGTGCAACCAAGCTCTCCGGTATTGAGCGTTTGGCTGTACAAGCGAGTGAAGAAAAACCAAAACAAGTTCAAATGGCCGATAAAATGGCGCGTTTTTTTATTGCGCGTTTATTAATAGTTTGTGCGTGCGTATTTTTATTTTGGTGGTTTAAAGAACCGGGCAGGGCGGTGTGGATTACGCTTTCGGTGCTGGTTGTAACCTGCCCATGCGCGTTGGCTTTGGCAATGCCAGCTGCATTATCCGCCGCTACTGCGAATCTGCGTCAGCGCGGTTTTTTAGTCGCGCGTGGCCATGTCATTGAAACTCTCACGCATATCAATCGCGTTATTTTTGATAAAACCGGTACGCTTACCTTAGGTCGGTTTTGTATTTCTAAGGTATTACTAGCTGGTAATAAAACTAGCGAGCAAGTCATGGCAATTGCTGCTGCGCTGGAAGCAGATTCTAATCATCCAATTGCACAAGTTTTTGCTGTCTCGCAAAACATTCTTAGAGCGACTGATGTAAAGCAAACGATTGCCGCAGGAGTGGAAGCAAAAGTTAACGGCGAAATTTATCGTATAGGCACGCTGGAATTTGCAAGTAGTATCATTCGCTCCCTTGATAAAAATACAACCTTGCCTGATCAGGAGAAGCTTTGGCTTTTGCTTGCTAGCTCGCAGGGTGTAATTGCCTGGTTTGGTTTGGAAGATGAAATCCGACCTGATGCGCAACAAGCGATCAATACTCTCCAGCAAATGGGTGTAGCGATTGAATTGTTAAGCGGTGATCAGTCGGGAGCGGTCTCCAAATTAGCAGCGCAACTAGGTGTAAAAGATTTTAGTGCCGGTGCAAAACCTGAAGATAAATTGACGCGTCTTCAAGCTGCGCAAAAGCGTGGTGAAAAAGTGTTGATGGTTGGCGATGGCATCAACGATGTGCCCGTGCTTGCCGGTGCAGATGTTTCCGTTGCTATGGCTTCAGCGTCGGATTTAGCGCAAACCCGAGCAGATACCGTATTGCTCAATAATCAATTAATGCTCTTACCTGATGCGATTGTCATCGCAAAACGCACGCGCAACATAATTAAACAGAATTTGATGTTCTCACTCACCTATAATGTCATTGCACTGCCGCTGGCAGCTATGGGTCATGTGGCACCTTGGGCTGCAGCTATTGGTATGACCATGAGTTCTTTAATTGTGGTGTTGAATGCATTGCGGTTAAGTAAGTAATGATGTTAATTTTTTTGAGATCCTGAAAATGGAAAGTCTCTACTTTCTTGTTCCCTGCGCCTTAATTTTTATCGCTATAGCGGTGAAAGTTTTATTTTGGGCAATCAATAATGGTCAGTACGATAATCTCGATACTGAAGCGCATCGAATTTTATTTGATGATGAAAAAAATAAATCCTCAAATATTTCGCCATCTGCTCCGTCATCCCAAAAGGAATTCGAGCAAACTCAACCGAAGGACGACAAGAGAGAGCGCGATACCGGGACTAAAGCTCCATGATTGACCTCGCTTTAGTCCTTCCCTTATTCATTATGGGTTTAGTCAGTAGCGCACATTGTATAGGTATGTGTGGCGGCATTATGGGCGCTCTAACAATGGCGATCCCGCAAGACGCAAAAAATTCACGTTGGTTGATATTGGTTGCTTATAACATTGGGCGAATTTGCAGCTATACATTAATGGGCATGCTTGCAGGTTTATTTGCACGTCAATTTGCCGCATTGGGTGGCGGAGTAATTTTGCGTGTGTTGGCAGGCACCTTATTAATTGCCATGGGTCTATATTTAGCAGATTGGTGGCGCGGTTTAACCAAGCTGGAAACTGTTGGGCGTTATCTTTGGGTTTACATTCAACCAGTTGGCAAAAGATTAATGCCTGTTACAAACGTATCTAGGGCATTGCTATTGGGCGCCCTATGGGGCTGGTTACCCTGTGGATTGGTTTATTCTGCCTTGGCTATGGCTATGACCCAGCCTTCTGTCAGCCTGGCCGCTAGTGGGATGTTGGCGTTTGGGTTAGGTACTTTGCCCGCCGTTTTAGCAGCAGGCGTAGCTGCGCAACAGCTCACACGCATTTTGCAACAGCGTAAGCTGCGTATGGGCTTAGCGCTCATTATCATTGCGTTTGGCTTGTGGACTATCTGGGGTAGCTTGGGTCACTCGCATGCACATCATCAGCATGGTACCTCGGGCGATCATTCTTCAATGGATCAGTCGAATAATATGGGTGAGGAGC
>CBHTVU010000015.1:0-37525 GCA_966096785.1 uncultured Gammaproteobacteria bacterium
TGGGAGCGGTGGCAACTGCGTACCATTTAAAGTGAGTTGTTTGTTTTGGATCTTTATTCATAGCAGATGCACCACATGCCGTTAAAAAATTGATAAGACTCATAACTAAACCCATTGCATACCACCTTTTAGCCTTCATAATAAAACCTCCTACGGCGATTGCCTTCCATGCGAGGTGTAAAGCCGGGGTCCATTACTGGCACAGTAAATGCGCTGGACATATGCAAATGCCTATGGCGAAGCTCTTTGATACCAGCATACGCTGCGTTTGCTTTAGTTATGTCGTTCCAATCATCAGGCTTTGAGCCTGTTAGCCCTTTATTTGCCATATATTTTCTTAACGCGTCTTCAGTTGCCTTAAATTCCGGCACGGTTTTTAAAACGAGATCAATTCGTCTATCTAATTTTGCGTTAATCAATATCGAATGCTTGCGTGAATGTTCCACCATAAATTTTAAAGGGATGTTGCAATAACCGCTGGTGATAAGCGTTGATGCATCGTCTGTTTTGCATATTTGCTTGTGTCTGCTACAGCAAGACTCCTGAAAAAGTTGAGAGGGCTTATAAAAGTCCCATTTCACACAAACTTTTAGTTTTCATAATAAAACTGCTACTAAGTCTATTTTGAAATTCTATTAGGTAAATGAAAAAGGCGAATGTGTTATGCATTCGCCCTTTAGAAATCGTTACATATATCGCTATTCTTTAATTGTGAATTTTTTCAAGGTAATGGATTCTTTGCTATTAAATATGCGCACGGTAGTTAATTTTTTGGGTAGTTTGGGGTCGCTTTCGATATAAATCATTTCACTGTTGCCAAGCTTTTCAAAAGCGGCGATAGTTTCGGATTCATCTAAATAAATTGTAAAAAACATTTCCCATTCTTTTTCTTTGAAAAAATAACCAAATGATATGTTTCTAGGAATCGGTTGAGTACCCTTCGTAATTTCATCTTCTAAAGGGAAGTAAATTTTGTAATTTTCGCCAGTATAAAAAGCTATATTCACATACTTCGGGCGCTGTGTTTGTACAAATGTAGGTTGCCAGTGGTATTGTTTGCGATAGTGTGCCCAGATATCAAAAGGAATACCATTGGTCTTAATCTCGTTGTATGCCTCAGTTGGAATATTGTGCTCCATAACGAACCGAGCGTAGGCTTCACGGTCATCTACCTCATTCCCTAAAGAATTAACTAATGTGCCCTCATAAGGCTCTGCTTTACCAAAAAAAACTTCACGTGTTTCTGTTCCCATAGCCCAAACGCACACGGTTCCGCCAGGGGCAATCCCTGCAACCAGCTTTTGGAATGTAGGTGTTTCTTTGTCTCTGGCAACCCCCGCTTTAAAGAGCGCCAATATTTTTTCGTAAGGCAAATTGAAACTGCCGTGGTACATTTTATTTTCCGCAAAGGAATAAAAGCGGATATCCAATCTATCGGGTAAGGCCTTAAAATCTTCGCCGACCACATGAACTCCTGTACTAACCCCCCAACCCGATTGAATTGATGAAGCATCGGGAATATATAGCCCGCCATTTTCATTATGGTAATAAAAAGTACCGCTAAGTATCCGCATAGGGTAGTTTCTAGGCGCTGATGCCCCCGAGAGCCAATCAAACCGAGTTTTATTTTTGTTGATTCCAAACATATCACAGTTACCCATAGCTGAAAAAAATAAGAGGGAGAGGGCGAATATTTTTAGGGTTTTCTTAGCCGCCATAATCTTGCCTCCAGCGCTTGCCATCTTTAAAGCGAGGCTTAAGACCAAATTCATCTTTAGCTGACATGTGGAAGTAGTTGTGTCGAATATTTTTTAGAAGTAACACTGCTTTTATCAAATCATATCCTGCTTGTGTTGTCGGCATATAATTAGAGATGGTCGTTTTTAAATAGGACAAATCATTGTTGCCAAAATGTTTGTCAGCTGTTTCTATTGCTTTTTCACTGTCAGTATTTAATTGGGGATCAAATTGTATTTTTTGATTCTCAGCTCCTTTTGCCATTAACATCAATGGAATATTGCAATAGGCGTTGCTAATACCTTTTCGGTTGGCGGTAATCCAGACTCTGTATTCACCTCCATTTTCGTCATGGTTAACGTACTCTTCAATTTCTTCTTTGTTATACCAGCCTTCGTCTATCAAATTTTTCTTATCGTTTCTAATCGGATCAGGGTCGCCACTATTTATATCAAATGCTTCGTCGGTGAACTCTAAATAACTTCCCCCCACGTCGGAGTGGACGCCCGGTAAATAGTACTCTTCACCTTTGCCTCCTGCACTTTTAATTGTGGTAATCGAAAAGTTTTTTCTGCATTCATCGCCCGCCACCAAGTGTAAGGTTTTTGCAGCGTGTTGGACTGCATCGAGTTCTAGCTTACGAACGTCATTACTAAAGCTGAGTCCATGAGAGGATACAGTGTCAAACAAGCCAGCAAACCAAACTCTTACCTCTGTAGTTTCTACCTGTTTTTGCTCCAACAATTTTTTTATTTGCCATTTTTCATCTTTTAATGCCTTATGAATGCAGTAGCGAGCAGTGGCGGCGCCACGACTAAAGCCAAATACATCAATGGTAAGGTCTTTAATATATTGAGTTTCAGGATCAATACTTTCATTCGCGCTATTTTTTGCAACAATAATTTCATTCGCTGCTTTCTGAATACCTTTTTCACATTTTTTTATTACTCCAGCATCACCTAATCCAACTGCATAGCCCGCTGTTTTATCTTTTTCATTGTCTATTGTGCCCGCTCCTTCGGTATAAACTTTAACAACAAATTGGTAGTCGCCAGATGGAGTGTCGAGGGCATACTTTTCAAGAGTAACAATATTTGTGTAGCCATTTTCATAACTATCGCCGCCTTTTGGCTTATCCGCGTTTTTATTAAATGTGGAGGCCACCGCATATTTAATTTTGCTCCATTTTGAGATGCTGTTTTTATAAAACTCATTCGGAGTCTCCCTGCTTGCGATATTAGTTTTATTATTCATTGTGCCGTCAAAAAATAGCATGCAGCGCACATTTACTGGCTTTTTATCGTCTTTGCGCGGTTCTTTTTCTTCAACTGCTGGCGGTTGAACTCCTTCACAAAATTCAGTCATGGTTATTTTCCTTAGGAGTTTTCAGTGTGTTGATTATTGTGAGTTGCTATAGCAATTTTTTCTACGGTAATAGCGCCACGTTTGGCTGAGTCAGATGAGCTGTAAACTAAATGTGTTTTTGCTTTGGCGTTTTTAAATAAATTTTCGGCAGCAATTGTAATGAGACTTGTGGCTGCTGCTGAGCCTAAGTCACCATAACAATCTGCTGGATGCTCAAAATTAAATTGATCTTTGATTATTTTACGATTACGTAAAAAAGCAACACCATATTCTTTAGCCCAGTGGTTCTCTCCATTCATGCTAGAGAATATGCACTGAATGCTTTTTTCCGATAAGCCATAAAGCGCTTTTTTAAATGCTTGATCTAAACCATCGCCACGATATATTTCTTTACTGCCCAGATGACCAGGCTCGTCAGCAATACCAGGACGATTTAATGCAACTATATGGCCGTTACGTACTTGTGCCAGCTCAGGATGGCGAGTGAGTAATAGGAAACTGGCAGCTTCTCCTGGTGCAAAACTATCAGCACTGCCCGTCGTTAATAAACGATCTGCGTTATCAAGAGGTCTTAATCGCGAGTAATTACAATGCGAATCGCTACCACCGACTAACATAAAATCGTATGGTGAGTCATAAAGATAATTAAATACAAATTCGATCGCTTCCATACCTGCTGCGCGCCCGCTGGAAATACTTCTTGATAAGGCGGCGCTTACCCAAGGTGCGCAATTGTTTGTCAGGTTCCGAATAAGTTGTTTGGAATTTAGATGATCAACATCGGGTTGAACTTCTGGCATTGCCAATATCATAGGAATTGGTTCGACAATTGATTGCTGGGAGAGGGCTTCCCGAATGGCGATTATCGCCATTTTTATAATGTGATCATGTTGCTCATTATAAAAATCACCCTCATCAATGTCTGCCTCAAGTCCAGCGAAAATATCAGTGGGCACTTGAGCCATGATAATTGGCACACTTTGTTGGGTGTAATAAGGTGAAAATTTATAAGCACTAATCCCCGCATTAACCGCTGCCGCTGTCATGGCGACATTTCCACCGACAGGTGTGACCATACCCATTCCGGCGATGTAGAGTTTGTTTCCGGTTGTCATTCTTCGCTTGATCCTTTAGCGGCGTAGTTCAATAAAAATTGTTGGGGTTGCAGTAGTGCGAGTTCCAAAGCAGCTGCTTTGCGTTGGCGTTGGTTGCCTTTTAAAAAAGTTTCATGCAGATGTTGCGGGTTTGGATGTTGGCCCATGATGTAGCGTTGACCGGCTACAAAACGTTGTTGATATTTTTGCCAAATCGCTGCGATTTTATCGACATCGGGGAACGGTAGTCGATCATCTTCGTTCATATCTACATTGTCATCATCAGGATTGTCATTGGGTAATTGATCATCCAGATTGGGAAGTTCTTCAAGTGCTAACTTGTTTTCTTCCAGATTTATTCCCGTAATCAATGTGAAGGCTTCGCCAGCCAGGCGGCTATTATTTGGAATGCGCATTTGCGCGATTAACCAACTAATTGCATGGGGGTCGCCAAGGGCAGCGGTGGCTTTGATGACGTTTCTGGATTGTTGAGGAATTGCAGCCATTTGGCCTATCCAGCGGCGAGCATCTTCTAAGGGAAGGCTTCTGAATGCTATTTCTATAGCTCGCAACTGATGAGGATTTGTTGTTTGGGTGAAGGGATGCAAGCGAAGGACCGCTGATCTGTCACCTAACATGACCGCCGACCAGGTTGACCAGAAAATAATATCTGGGTGATCCGCCTGCATGGCTACAGGTAACGCTGAGCTTAAATCTCTTCGCTTTAATTCGCCAATGAGACGTAAGGAGCGGGCGTAAAGGGGGATGTGGCCCAGGCAATCTTCGCGCTGGAGAATAGCGGTCAGGTATTCACGTGGGTCTTCCCGTCGCACACTGCAAGCGGCTATGGCCAGGTATTTGTGGTTGAGGTCCTTACTGGTCAGGAATTTTTTGATCCATGAATGACAAAGGCGATCTGGTATCCAGGCCAATGCAGACGTGAGACCTTTAAATGCCAAGGGATTGCTTAGTCCGGTTTCTACCGCACGCTGGATTTTGTTGATATCCAGGCTTCGAAACGCTAATACGGCTGCGGCAAATACTTCCCCGGATTGCTGCAATTCCAACGCTTCTTCACATATTTCCCAAGCGTCATCCGGGGCAGTCATAAGACCATCCAGCTGCGCATCTATACGCTGATCAAGCTCCACCAAATCAGTTTGATGATAATTCGGTTGAGTGAGCGCCGATGATCTTAATTGCCACAAAAATGCGCCATCGCCAGCAAGCTGGACAAAGATGTCATGGTAGGGATTCGTTTGCTGATCCAACATAGTATCTCGTCAACCCATAATATTCTTTTTATTGTGAAACAAGGGGTCACCTAAACGGCAGACATTTTTGCCTTCAAATTTTACATCGAAGGAGTACATCATAAATTCGCACACGCCCTTTTGGTCGCTACTGACTACACCTTTAAGTGTGCCAGCTTCATCACCGCTGCTCATTGCATATTGCGCTTCTTTAACCATGGGCATTTGGCCATCAGTAGTTACCGATTTTGGGCCTTTGGATGTGTCGGATGATTTGCCAATGTTTGGGTAAGGAATGGGCACAACAGCAGATCCTACCGGCGTTTTACACACGTCTGGAAATACTGTGCTCATGCCGCCGCTGCCCTTATGGGCTATACCGCGGGTGTTAGAAAAAGTTGTTTGAGCCATGTGATAGTCCTGTTCGCACCTTAGCGAGTTAACGAAACAAATATTTGTGACACTTTAAGTGCGTGTTTGTCGCACTCGTAAGCAGAGCGCCATGTCATTGACACCTGAAGCTGGTTTGGATCCAATGTTAATGTTTCTAGCATGAAGTCGCGTGTTTTTTCGACACCCGCTACTGTAAGTTTGTTGCGAAGTTTTACGTAGGGTAGATTAAATTGTAGCGTGCCTGCCGGATGCATCCCCAAAATAGACACTGGTTCACCCCCTTGCAAAAACCCCGGATAAATCAAATCCCGGTGAGCCACATTCAGGAAGCGCAGATTAAAATCATCGGGCAAATAAGGGGCGCGCGTTTGTTGCCATTGCTCATCATAAGTACCGGCATGTTGAGCTCGGGGGAACCAGAAGGGCGGCACTGGAGCAACACCGGCGGGGGTTGGTCGGTCAGAATAACGGGTGATAAGTTCGTCGGGACATTCGATATTAGGCAAAGGAGCCCCATCCATATCTAATACAGATTTTTCGCCCGCATAACCGCAGCCAACAGGATTACGCGTTTCCGATGAGCGTATAGCCCCGTTGTGGATATCTGTTCCGCCAAAGGCGCGTTCGTACACCATAGGCATTTTGGTAAAAGGTTCAGGATTGGTAATCAACCCTCTGTTCCAGTAGCGGTCGCCGAAGATCCGCAAGGTTTTACTTATGCTCCCCACACCAAGATGGACATCCAGGCTGCGGACGGGGCGCTCCTCGGGTGCACAAGCGTAACCAGACATCAAAATGTCTGTACCTGCCTTGCCTATGTGATAGTCGCTGGCGGAGCGCAGACTGGAGGTTTCCGGTTTGTCCCAATATTCATCAGCTTGCTGCGGTTCGGGCTGTTTTTCAGCGAGAGTCCACTGGGGGCCAATTTTGAAAGTGGCCTTAACCATGGTATAGAGCGTGTCAATTCCTTGCGCATTGGGAAATAGGGCAAAAGCGGCACTAAACGGGGTGTGATTCTTGAGCTGTAACATCCTTTAAACTCATAAAAGTAGATCCTGCAATTATAGAAGCTTGATCTGTTTAATTTAGAATTTTTTTACTTCCAACAGATGGACTGCGGTCCTCAATAGCGGGCGATTCTATCAGCTTTGAAACACTCATGTTGGCTTAGATTGTAGTACCTGGATTTGAAAGGGTAATCATAGGCTTATGTGACAGAAACCTTAAGTATATTTGAGGTGTAGGTGCCTACAGAGCACAGCAGGTAATAGTCGCCTTCGCCATCAAATTGAATATGTTCCATAACATTAATATTGAACAGACCCGAACAATAATTTCCTTCGGTTTGAATATCATCCTCAAAAACAATAACGTCTTTGAAAGGCGTTAGTGACTGATAATTTGCAGTGCGAGTTGCTACTAATACTAAATGTTTGAATACTTGTGTTGCCTCTTCAGGAACGCCACCCTTCCCGCAGGGTAACTTGAATTTTCCGCGTAATAATATTTGTTGTGACTTTTGCGGATGCAAACCAGCTTCAATAGTGATGTAAGTATCGGCATCATTTACCTTAGGTAATTCAATATTATTTTTTTGTTCCATAGTTGATACCGGTGCAAATTATTTAATTATAGTTTTTATGGTCAAAATATTAGATTTTAATTCGCCCAATGTTGCATACACATTATAAGTCGCGCTAGTGATTGGCAGTTCTAAATCATGCACAAGGTCTAACGTGAAGCGGTCTTCTGTAAGCATATCTTTTTTGGATTCATTGTATTCATCAAATTCCTTTTTCTCTTCTGGCGACATGGGCGGTGCGGGATCCCATCGAATGTCACCTTGAGACATTTTCCCCGAATAGGTTTTGGCCGTCTTTTGATCTACAGCTACGAGTAATACGGAATCACCAAACTCTCCTTTTAAATTTAAATACATGTATTTTGTTTGAATAAATCCAGTCACCATTAAACGTAATGGGCCAGATGTTTGACCTATTGGTCCTACAGGGGAATTGCTATTTAAATCTTTTTTTTGCCAGATGACTTCTTTGGGGCCGTTAATAAGAATTCCTTCAAATTTTTTGGGCCGATCATTTATTAATTTTGGAGAGCATTGATTACGAGAATTATTTCCACTTTCCAGACTCATAAAATTGCAATTTTCCGGAATTTCGTAAAGCCTGGGTTTCACCAATACGTCTCCTAAAGCTGTCGAACATAAATGGAAACAGCTAAATAAAAAACTTATGAGTAATAATGTTCGTTTTTTTAACATGGTTATTCGACTTTTGTCACTACAACCAACTTGTTAGACTTAAATTCACCGAGGGTAGCATAAACGGTATAAGTTGCATCAATGGCAGGTACTTCAAGATTTGCAATTAATAACTTATTTGAACTTCAACTACCTCCGATTTAATATCTAATACAGTTGCATAAACAAAATATGTGGCTGATAGTTTGGGAAAATCGGGATAAAATTGTAGAGCATCTATATTGAAATAGGTCCTGACAGTATATTCGGCTGCCACTTCCGCTGTAGATTGAGGTAAAGGAGTATTTGGATCGTCTACAGGTTCTTTGTCAGGCGTTAAATTGAAACTAAAATTTTTATTTGTTTCTTTGTTAACGAAAACAAGAACCGTATTTTCAATTAGCTTGCCTCCGGCTTTTTCATTTGTTTTTGAAGATATTTGAAATGCTCCATAAACAGGAATAACTTTATCTTTTGATACAGTTATTTTTGGAGGTATTGATATTTTCAATCCCCTAAATTCGCGAGGAAGAGACGGGCTGCAGCTAATTTTTGCGTATGTTGGAAATCGCATATTGGAAAAGTCATTTTGTTCCATCGAAAATCCCCGCTGACTGAATGAAAATAATAAAAATATAGAGAATAAAATTTGATGTAAAAAAACAGAATTAAACTTCATGATAGGTTTATCCCCATTTGCGAGCTTCCATACTGCTTTTATAAAGCGTTGCTTCTTTAACAAACTCTTTACAGGTATCACAATAACTGTAGTGTTCACTGGAAAATGCGAACATTACGCAGGTGCCATTAGTATAAACTCCTTTAAAGGCTCCGCCCTGTGCTGCAGACACATCTGTTTGATCGGCTCCATGACGGCAGTGATTACCCATACCCCCATTGCGATTTTCATAATGCAACGCATGGCCGGTAGAAGGAACCATGCCTATTCCATGACCTATTTCGTGAGCAACAGTTTTACTCTTGCTTTCTTCCGACCTAGCCTTACCTACAGCAATAAAGACATGAGGAGGAAATGAAGCGTCCCCTGTGTATTCACCTTTTAATGTTTTTATTTCGATGTCTACTTCAACTTTCGTAGGATCACCTCCCAAGCTGGTTACGTCCACTTCGAGGCCGCCAGCGACTTGTTTAACGCTAATTTTTCCTGAAACAAAATCTGCGCCAGACACACTCGATTTGGCTTCAACCAGCCAATCTGCAAATGGCCATGCCTTTTGCGGATAGGGTAAAGTGTTTACATTGGCAGTCATCGTATGATTGAAGTACATCGCGCTGGAATCACATTGACGATCGATTAAAACAATATGCATTTCATAGGGTGTTTTTTTCTTCAAAAAATGTGCGCGATAATCTTTAAGCTCATTGGTTTCAAGATTTTCTTTATGAGGTACGATAATGGAACTGGTTTCTTCAAATTCGATAAAATGATTTTTATATTCCGTAGTCACTTTTTCAAGGGAAAATTTGAAATCTTGTTTCATGCTGGATAATTGGTAAAAAAGTTTCTTCCATACCACATAAGTATCTGTTATTTCTTTTACATCTTTTTTTCCTTCAGGGTCGGTTGATGCTTTAACTTTAAACTTGTCGCCGCCATAATTGGACAGCACCAAGTCGAAAGTGATGCTGCTGTCCAGCCCGGATATAGTCATTGTTTTTTTAATATTTGAAGCATCTATTCCCGCGCGATTGTCCGCCTTGAGTTTTTCAGGATCTTTGTTTCCTGGATCGCTTTCCAAAAAGATATAAACAGGCGTGGCGATCTTATTTTCCATTTGTACTTTAATTTTTTTAGTTCTTCCCAAAGAAGGTTCATTAGGATCTGCCTCCAGGTTTATGTATTGCTTTATTTCTGGCATCGGCGTCGCCTCCTAAACGTCTATTACTTTTATGCTAACAATTTTATTTTCTTCGGGTTTTGGGGGTGGGGGTACAACAATCGGTGGTTGCACTTCGGGCATGGGTGGTGTATTTCCGGCGCCACCTTTATTTTGAATCATCATGTCGCCCAAGCGCGGAACATTTTTTCCTTCCACTTTTACATCAAAAGAATAATTAACAAATTCCGCTTTGCCTTTAGTTTTGCTCGATACAACTCCGCCACCTGCAGTGCCTGCTTCATCACCTGTGCTGGTTGAAAAATTGGAGCCTTTTAACATGATTGGATTGCCGTCCATGCTGACCGTTTTGCTGCCGTCAGCAGTATCAGCTGACATAGCAATATTGGGGTAGGGAATGGGTACAGGTCCGCCAGGGGTGGGTGTTTTACACACATCTGGAAATGCGGTTGCTATTCCATTGCTGGATTTGTGGACCACGGTTCTTGTGTTCACATTAATTGATGCCGGCATTTTTCCCTACTCTGTGTATTTCTTCGTTGTGTTAAAAAGTATTTTACCCTTTGTAAGACTCTATTGTGAGGGCCATGCGCTTTCCATTATCGATCGCTGTCCATAAGAGCGCGCGTTGTTCCTTCTCAGGATTTTTTAAAAATTCACGGGTAGCGCACGCCACTAATAAACCTCCACTGGCTGCTCCCACATCACCGTAGCAATCAGCGGGATGATGTATATTTTTGATATTTGAAAAAACACCGCCCAGACGACTCATTACTAATCCGAGTTCGAACGCATAATAACTTTCTCCATTGAAATCACAGTAGGCGTGATTGACGAGGATGTCTTGTGTTTCGGCAAGCGCAGAATTCAATGCGCATGTGAGGCCATGGCCGGTACTAACTTTTTCAGATGAAAAAGCTTCAGGCTCCTGACCGATTCCCGTATTGCCTACTACGGCAAGCGGAGTCACGCCTCTCGCTTTCGCATGCGTTTCGGTTTCAAGCATAAGCATAACGGCCGCTTCACCCGGAATGAAACCATCAATGTTGCGTGTGCTTTTTACCCGCCAATGTTGATCCAATAAGGCTAGATGTTCTGTGATCAAATGCGTATCAACGCCGCCAACAATACAATGTTCCAATTCTCCTGAATGGAGCAAAGGAATTGCTTTGGCAATTTGGGAAAAAATGCCGACGCGTCCCTCAATAGCCACGCTGGTTTTATTAAATTGTAGGCCTGTACGTTTCAATAACTGCGGCAGTAAAAGTTTGTCCAGACCAAGTTTCAAAGTGGCTTCATTGAGTTGCGGCAAGGCTATAAAAAGCCCCGTCTTTGTCAGCGACTGACGTTTGAGTTTTGCTTTGGTAATGGCCTCCGTCAGCGGTGAGAGGGCGAGTTCAGTAAAACGTGCAATGCCTGCAATATGGGATTCAATGGCTGGAACAGCGGCGACATATAGAGGCGAATCCTCATCCCATTCGGGATCTTTTGGGACACAGTAAAGGTAGGGGTATTCACTAAATGCAGAAACAGCTGCTTTAACGCCAGCAGTAGTTTGCTCTGCGTTGCCGCCGACGGCCGATATGGCTCCCATTGCTGTAATGACAATACGTGATTGGGCTGAGTTGGCCATCACATTGATCTCCAATCGAGAGCGATTTTATCAATGTGCAGAAATTGTCGCGCACAGGGTACGGCAATTCGCCAGGTCAACTGGACACGGTTCTCGTCTGGCTCAATCAATACCGTATCCATAAGAGGTTGGTAACCAGTATTTTTGCCTTTAAGGGTAACAGTTACGATAAACCTGTATCGTGGCAAACTAAATTTAAGCAAACCTGATTCACTCAAATTAGTAGCTATAACATCTTCACCACCCACTAAGGGTGAGTTTAATTGCAGGTCCGGGTGAGCTCCGTTGTAATATTTTTCATCAAAGTCCAATGGCAGCAAAGGCATGCGCTCCTGTTGCCAGAGCTGGTTGTAAGTGCCTGCATATTTAATACGCGGTTGCCAGCTTCTTCCAACGAAGCCGAAGCCTACGGGGGCAGGTTCATCATCCCAGTTTTGAATAAGGTGTACCGGATTTTCTAAATTAGGAAGAGCTAGGCCTTCGTGCAAGCCTTGACCTCGATGTCCTGCAAAACCTTTCCCTATAGGGTTGAACGGGCAAAACTCGACGATTTCGCCGGCGGAGGAAATGGTTCCCCCAAATGCATTTTCGTAGGTAAGGGCAATCCGTTCGAAAGTTTGGGATCTGGACGTTTGCCACGCTAAATTATCGCGCTGCCAAAATCTGTCGCCGAAGACGCGAATATTTTTTTTGTGCGCTCCTATTTGTAAGCTGGCATCCAACACGCCTGTTGGCCGACCAAGGGGAGCATAAGCATGTCCCACCAATATTATGTCCGGTGAGATTTTAATTGGCTCTGTATCCGCTTCATATTTCACGCTGGTTTTATTAGGGTCGCCGTAAAAAACATCTTGAGTTTGCAACGGCAATTGCTCTTCTGAAATAACAAGCGCGGGTGCACTGCGATGAATTGTAAATGTACCTTTAATAATAACGATAGCAAAACTGTGCCCATGTTTATCCAGGCTGGGGAGCAAGGTTGTAGAGAAGGGGGTATTATTCTGAACCGCTAACATGTGCCCAACTTATTCCTTCAATCAAAAATAAAGTGGCTCAATCCATCAGTTGACCTGCACGGAGCCACCCAAAATGCGATTGACACCGCTTGATCGGCTCTGGAGATAAGTACCGCGAAGCAAAATTTTGCCAGCTTTGGTTAAGGTAATGCTCGCTTCGCCACAACTTAAGGTGATTTCTTCCTGTCCTTCTATGAGAACGCGTTTTCCATCAACCCGCAATGTTTGGGACTCATCACGCATTTCTTTTGCGGGCAAGGGTGACTCGAATACAACAGCATCCGGCTCTGTTGTTTCATTAGCGCTTGCGATGGCGATGTTATCGAGCAATGCGTAAAGTGGATTATGAATAAGGCCTACAATGATGGGCTGATGCAATTCGCCATTCACAAACATAAGCGCAACTTGCCGTCCAACATGTTGATGACTGAGCGCGTGCGTTGTTATTGCGGTGAGCAAAGCGCCGTTCGAAATCAACGGATGTGAAACACGCGGCCTACCCTGCTCGTCAAAAGCTGCCAGGCTAGCAATCAGCACTTCTCCCTGAGCCACTGTAACAGCGGAAGTTTCAATAGCTTCCGCTGTTAATTCCGTATTTTCAAAGACTTGATTATTCATACTTCACATCAATTGTTGCCAATTTTATTGCCTTTCACCACAACGTTACCGGAACCTTTTATATTGATATTGGCGCCGGAAATTGTGATGTCACCGTTGCTTTTCATGACTATAGACGCTGATCCGGTCTTGATAGTAATTTTGTCATCGGCATCTATCGTAACTGTTTTGGCGTGCAGAGAATAATCCTGAGTTACGTGCTCGGTATATTTTCCTTCAACAGTTTCGCGTAAATCTTTACTGATACCAATGGTCATATTTTTACCAATGGTTTCTGTGTGGTTTTCAGAAATATCTATAGCGATATTTTTCCCCACACTCAATGTCATGTTTTTGCCAATTGTTTCAGTATGATTATCGCCTACATCAATGGTTTTATTTTTACCGATTGTTTCTGTCTGATTGTTTTCAACGGTTTTATTGCGATCATGTTTAATCGTTGAGTTTTCATCGTGCTTGATGGTTTTAGTTCGATCATTATCGACCGTTAAAGTCTGATCATGCTCAACTTCTGTATCAAAATCTTTTTCGGCGTGAATGAAAATTTGCTCTTCGCCTTTTTTATCTTCAAAGCGAAGCTCATTATAGTTTTCAGGTGTGCCATCTTTGGTTGAGCGGGTTTTAATACCGCTTTGTGTTTTGGATGGATAGGTTGGTTTATTCCAGCCGTTATACACTGAACCAGTCACCAGTGGTCTATCTGGATCACCATCCAAAAAGTTCACAATAACTTCGTGACCGATACGAGGAATAAACGATGAACCCCACTGGTTTCCTGCCCAAGATTGCACAACGCGAATAAAACAGGAGCTGTGTTCGTCTTTTTTACCTTCGCGATCCCAAATAAATTGGACTTTTATTCTGCCAAATTCATCGATATAAATTTCTTCGCCAGCAGGGCCAACAACTAATGCAGATTGAGGACCTTTCATCACAGGTTTCAAATGCACGTTTTGCGGACGGAAATGTACATCAGCAGGAATACAAACAAATTCATTGGTGTAACTTGAGTCTTCTGTATTGCCAGGGAAGTAAGATGTCTCGCTGGCAATATGCGTCACTTTTGCGAGAATATAACTACCTTTTTCAGAACTGGTAGCGTGTTTTGCAACTTTCATTTTTCCGCCAGCATAAAAGCTGCTGCAATCACTTTTGCCGTTAATAAAATTTCGGAAAGTTTCTTCGGCATCCAGGCGAATCTTTACAAGATCGCTACCTATAGTCGTGTCATAAAAAGCCGGGTATTCGTAATGCTCAAATGCATCATTTTTTGCAAATTGGCTTTTGGTTTTAGTGGTGGCTATAAGGTCTTTCTTCGGCTCTTTAAAGTTGTAATCATTTAAAGTCCACTTGCCTTTTTTAAATTCGTTAACGTGTTCCCAGGCAGTAATTTGAGATTTAGTGTGGCTGCCTTTGGAATATTCGAGATTAGTTTCTGCAACGTCCGCATAAGCGTTGGGTTGATCTACCAATATCAATTTGTGTTTTTTGTCATCGTGCTCAAAGAAATAAGCAATCCCGTCTTCTTCCAGTAAGCGGGAGACAAAGTGAAAATCGCTTTCGTTGTGTTGAACACAATACTCGCGTTTCTTTCCGCCGGTGGCGCGAAACTCAAAGTCGGAAAAACCCAAATCGCTAAAAATTTGCGAGACTATTTCTTTGGTGTTTTTTTCCTGGAAGATACGGTGGTCATTAGTGCGCGTGAGGAACCATAACCATGGAATCATGGTCATGCGATATTTGCGAACATTGAATTCTTCGATTTCCCCATAGGTAAAGGAACTGACGAATCCGTTAAATTTACGCTCTTTTTCGCTGTGGATTGTGATTGTAACGCTGCGACCCACAATTTTATTGGGGTCTACATTGTGATCTTCTGATAAAGCTTCAATTTCGTATTCAAATAGACCAGAAATAAATTCAGTCCCTTTGAATGAAGATAGTAGGAATGTGTCTTTTCCAAGGGAAAAGTCAGAAATTGAAATTAATCGATTATCTTGGCTTAATTGGCTCATCCGAACGCTACCTTAACATGACTGTTATAAACCTTGATTCCTTCCGAGACACTGGGCTCAGATACAAAAACAGCCCTGGAACCAACGGCTCCAGGGCTGAATTTTTTATAAGTAAACAGATTACAAAGGCTTGGCAGTCGTTAAATCGTAGCCTACGCGCTGTGGATTTGCAGACTTATTGCTCTTATCGAAGTCATTGTAGTTCACCAATACTTTGGCGTAGCTCAATGAAATAGACTCAATTGGGTCACCTTCCGAATCACCAGAGATGGAATAGCCGCTTACTAATACGTCTTCCAGAGTGTAAGTCATGTATTCAACAACTTTGTCTGAACCAGTTTGTACAAACTTGAAAGTTGCTTTCTTCCCTGCTGCACCGGTAACAGCTTCTTTGAAGAAAGAAGTGGCAGATGTGTCTGCAACTTTGCTGATAGTGATTTCGCTAAGCGTTGGACGTGTTGCTTCGCGATTAGAAAGTTTGCCTGGCTCCATAGAGATGCCACGGCCTACACTAAATTGGATGGATAGAACAGCGATGTGGTCTTTGTAACCCTCAGCTGTAACATTTCCTTTGATACCTTCATACTCAAGATAAATCGCCATTTTACTATCTCCTTCGGATGTTGCTTATTTACTAAATAGATAATTTCTAATCTGCGAAATACAGCGTCATATTAATTACCAGTCAAAAAACAGGTTTTGCGTCAACTAGACGCAGCAATGTGATCCTAAATCAATTTTGGGTTTTGAACAATCATTGCTCAATACTTTTTATGAATTGTTTGAAGGGCATCACTGCGTTTTTTTAGAGTTGTTGCTAGCAGTCGATTGTATTACAAGACGACTGTAAATAGTAAAGCCTATGAGGCGTTTTTTAGCCAGTACAAACTGATTTTTAATTGGAGCGCGCGTCATTGCTGGTGAATTCACTCGGCAGGACGGGTTCATATAGATCTCCGAAAAAGTCATGTAAAACAAGCTTTTCCTCAGTGTCTTTACGCGCTTCAAGATCTTTCCAGGGCACTACATAAAGCACCTTGGGCAGCTCTTTACTCGCCCTGATATGAGTTGTATCGACGTCTTGATTGTCGCCCGCGATAGCCAACGAACTCAACAGGCCGCTCAATAGACAGAATTTGAGTAAAAGTTTCATGATTTATTCCTGCGTTTAGATTTTTGCTTTAGTTCGGTTACCCATCCTAAAGTCTTTTTGTCAGTTCCGCCGCTAAGCTCCAGGTAACGATCATATTGAACTATGGCGCGGTCTATATCTTGGTAATACATATCGTATAGCAAGCCCAGGTTATAGTGGGTTGCTGCGTAGTTATCTTTCAGTTGAATGGCTTGCAAGTAGTTCTTTTCAGCGTTGCCATATTCGCCTTTCTGGACGTTAATCAAACCTTGAAGATTATAGATTTCAGCAATGTTTGGGTTTATGGCTTTTGCGCGGGCAGCGGCATTTTCAGCGTCATTTATTTTCATCCCTTTTAAATAGACGTTAGAAAGATTTATCCACGCGCCGAGATGTTCGGGATGGCTATGCACAATTTTAACTAGCGGCGACACGGCCTTGTCGGCCTCATCGGCCTTAATCGCTTCCAATGCATCCTGATAAGATTTTTGCTCGTCAGCGCTTAGCTCAACGCCCTTGGCTACAGTTGCGCCTTTTTTATGTTCGTTCGGTGTATTGGAGCAGCCGCTTAAAAAAATGAGCGCCAAGGCGATGCAAAGAGAAATTTTTCTATTCAGAGTTTTCATTTAATAAACATCCATTTTGCCATTACGACTGTATTTTACCGGATATAATTTCACCAAACTCTTCAAGCTTTGTGTGATCCATTCGTTAGCAACACCTTCTTTTGTGTGAGAAAGGTTTAACTCATGAAATTCAATCGCTTTTTCTTCAAAAGGAAAAGCTTGATCTTCCATTAAAATATTATATTGTTCGAGTTCGTCACCTTTTAGTGTCCGTGGTCGTTCGGACTGTATTAATGCACCTGAAAAATGCTGATAGATATTTGCAATTTCAAAGGTTGCCTGAGTGATAATTGCAGGATTGTTGGAGGTCGATAGCTGGCCGTAAGTTGAGATGGCATCCTGCATAAGTTTCTTTTTATTTTTAAGACTTTCAGCAAGCGGTTCCACAAGCCTCACGTTTTCAAATTGACTTTGAGTTCGCTTTGCATTCGCCAGTGCAATATTTGCGACAATAAAATTAGTTCGATCTGATTTCAAATCCTTGCCGGCTAGTTTGTCTGCGGACGAAATTTTTTCTTGCCACAAAAATACTTTATCCGTTTGTTTTGCCGCGGTAAAAAGCTGCGTTAGTTTGTACATGGCTTCTATATATTGCGGGTATGGCCGCGAATAATTTTCAGCATAGCTTGTGTAGGCTTTGATGGCACTATCTATATTTCCTTTTGATTCGTAGAGCTCAGCCGCTTTCCATAAGCTCGCCATTTTTACGTTCTGATCACCATCCTGCCCGGATATCTTCTCAAATGCCTGCGCCGCCTTAACACTGTCCCCAGCGTTAAGGTAAGCGATAGATAGCTGACGAGTTGCATCTTTGTTTAACTCATGTTGCGGATATAAAGTTTGGAAATCCTGAATAGAAGAAATAGCGAAGCTCCATTTTTCGTGCTTCATTGCTAACAGAATTGCTTCATACAATGCCTTGGGAGAAATATCTGATGTGGGAGCCTCTTTTGCTACGCGAGCATATTCCTGCATTGCCAAATCAGTATTGCCGCTGGCCACCTTAGTTTCCGCTTGCTTATAAATCGCCAACGCAAGATTATCTTTGAGCTGCTTCTGATCATTCGGTCGTTTATTAGATTTTAATAAATCGCTAAATATTGTTTAGGCCTGACGGTATTGGTTAAGCTGAATTTTCGCCAAACCTTTCATTAAGATTGCGTCATAAAGCAATTGGTCACTTGCAGAATCCGAAAGCGTATCTGCCAGCAAAATGGAATCACTGGCCAGATTGTTTTTTAGTGCAAGTTGTTGCGCGTGTAGAACAGCATTCTGGTAGCGAGCTTCGTTTTTATAGAGCTGCGAAGACAAATAAACATAATGGATGTGTTTCTTCAGCAAGGCTGTATTTGTTGGGGCTTGCGCAAATAATTTGTCGGTTTCCGTGATGGTGGCGTAGGCGGCATCTTTATTTAGAATAATGTCACCATCATAAGCAGCCAATTCAAAATATTTAAGTGCAGTTGTGTTTACGCCGGAATCCATCAGTAGTTCTGCGTACATACTGTAAACTTTATCTTGTCGCGCAAAGCTGGAGTAATGCTCCAGATAGCGGTCATACCAAAGGCGTGCAAGCTCAAGATTTGTTGCATTATGGGCCGTAAGATACTCGTCCTGATAATTTGTTGCAGCATTGAGAATATGCTCGCGCAATGCATTAAAGAATTTATCCTGAAGCTTGCTATCACGATGTGAATTCCAATATGCGGATTTCGGATTGAATTGTGTGTACACGTTACTGAGAGTTTCTGCGAAACGTTGTTTAAACTTACCCAGCTGCCACACCTCAAGCATTTTTAGTTGAGCATAAGCCTGTTGGTCTGTATTTGGGTAATTTTTAATATATTGTTCCATGGCTTCTGCGGCATCAGAAAACCTTTCCTGGTCCAGAAAGGTTTGGGCAACAGATTCATAGCAGGTGTAAATATATTTAACGTCTACTTTGCTTGAGATGTATTCATGCAGCTCTTTATTATTTTGCAAATTGGCAAGGTTTAAGCCCAAGCCGCGAAAATATTCAGCGTATTGATTTTTATCGCTTTGTGATAGTGAATCGTAATCTCCGAATTGATGCTTCTCCAAAGCTGCCAGATAATCGTCAGCTGCCTCTGCATAAAGCCCTTGCTTATAACGCGCCCAGCCGCGCTTAAAAAGTGCACGTTCGTAAAATTCATCGCTGCCCACGGCAACTATGGCTGAGGAGTAGGCGGCTTCTGCAGCGAGATAGTTGGCTGTCATAAATTCAGATTCACCAATACGAAATTGTGCTTCTGAAAAATGATTTGAACGCGGATATTTTTGCGTTATCTCTCGTAAAGCGATCAGTGACTGCTCTTGCTCACCCAATTGGTCATTCAGGCGGGCTAATTGATACAGTGATTGGTCGTTGTCCTTGGCATTAGGGTAGTCTTTAAGTGCTTGCTCTATTAAGCGCTTCGTTTTACGCAATGATTCAAGATATTGCGGATCATCGTTCAAGCCCGTGCTGCTATCACTTTTTGCCAAGGCATTTATTTTATTCATTTCAATTTCGGTTAAACGATTCATGGCCAACCGACGCGATTTGTCTTCAGCGCTTGAGCTTTCAATGTAACGATAATATTCGTTCTTAATTTCTTCCTCGGATTTGGATTTTACAAAAACTTCATTCGTTGTATTGTTCTGACGACGAATATCAACCGAACCCAAATCATCTTTAGGTTGCTCTGTACTACATGATGACAGAAGAAGGCAGCCAACTATGGCAGTAAATATTTTGTACATGATATTTATGGAGTATCGTAAAGTTTAGTAAGCCCAAAGCGGGATTGATTTAAGTAACTGTTAAGCACAGATAGCTTTGCATCAAGATTACTTTTGGTATTTGTTTGGTAGACCGCTAGTATTTTTGAATAAGTTGCTGAAATATCTGATTTGGCTTTCTCAGAAATAGGATACGAAAGCAATTTGGCGAGCGTTTTCAGCTGCCATGCGTAAGCCATACCATCAGGCGACTCTTTGATTCCTTCTTTTGATAAAACACTAATAAGGGTTGGCATATCGTTACCAGCAGATGATGCGATTTGGTTGGAAATATTTGACAGCAGATTTACCTTTCCTTCGTAGTAGAGCTGCGCTTCGGCATAAGCTGCTGCTGCACTTTTATTTTGTTTGAGTTTCGTTAACGTGAATGCCGCCATTAGATAGGATTGCTCAACAGGCGTAATGGGTCGCTGGCTTTTCTTTAATTGATCGAATGCGTTGAATGCGCCAACAAAATCTTCCTGGTTTAAAGCCGCCATGCCGAGCCCGAGAAGTGCTTGATCGGCATACTCACTTTTAATTTTCACTTTGCGGAAGCTTTCGCGAGCATTGCGGTAGAAACCTTGTTGCAATTGGGAGAAGCCAAGAGTGGTGTAAATACGATTGGCAAACTCATCAAATTTTTCTCCCTTGGCCTTTACGGCATTTTGCATAGCAATTTGGGCATCGGTCCACCAGTCCTGGCGAATAAAAACCAGCGCAGTATCCAATTGAGCGAGCGGGTAAATTGGTGAATCCGCTTTTACGCGCTGATAATATTCCAGCGCCTGTCGATGTCTTTTTGTATGTTGCAACGCGGCACCCCAAATGATGAACGCATTGTCGGCATTTATGCTGGACAAATCATTACTTAAGTCCAATGTTTTTAATATGGCAACTGCTTCATCCCACTCATTTTGCTTGGCGAGATAGCTGGCAATTTCATAATCACAGGTTGCGGTAATTGACCGAGGTGCTTGCGACTCTACTACCGCACGAATATTTCGCGCGACACCAAGTGAGTGATTTTGTAAGGCGATATTTACAAGAAGTGGAATTTGCTTATTGTTATAGCTGCCTTTAATAATATTCATGTTGTTAACAATTAAACCCAAAACCTGCTCAGGGTTTTTATTTTTGTGGGCGGCATTTACCTTATCAAGTAACGCGTTGAACGTTTGTGATTCGAGCGCAAAGGCAGGGTTTCCAGAAAGTTCCTGATATGCCTGGATAATTGCAGTTTGATATAAACTCTCAAATTCTTTGTTGATTTCCGTTGCTGGGCTTTCTTTTGTTGAACCTTGTTTTTCTGTGCCCTGTTTTTCTGCAGTTGCAGCCATGCTAGCGCTGCTAAATAGACAAATGCAGAGAAAAGTAAGTATTGGAAAAAAATACCCAATCCGTTGGTTGAAGAATAAGCTTTGCATGATTGATCGCATTAATAATGTTCGAAGTGTTGTGGATACTGTATGGGTGTTCTACTACTCAATAAAGCTATGGCTTTCGATGCGACTCTTGTGTTTCGATGTTCGGCGCATCGAAAGCCCTAGCTTAATTTTTATTTAAACTCGTAAGTGAATTCTTCCTGTTCATTTATACCAACATGAATCGATTGAATACTTTCACCTAAACCCATTTTAGAAAGACATTCAGATGCGAGTGCTGGCAACATAGTGCGAGTAAGAATATTTTCAATATTACGCGCACCAGTATCTACTTCCTGGCTTCTGGCAACTATGTGAAGCAGAACATCTTCATCGTAAGTAAAGTCTGCGTTGTAATGTTCTCTCACACGCTTTTTAATACGATTCATATTAATGGCTGAAATTTTGAATAGATCTTCATCACCCAAAGGATAATAAGGAATAATGGTGGTTCTACCCAAGAACGCAGGTTTGAAGTAACGCAGGAGTTGCGGTCTGAACGTATCTAACAACACATCAGGATCTGGTAGCTGTTCTTGCGACGCACAAATTGCGCGAATGTGTTCCTCTCCCGCATTGGATGTCATGATGATAATCGTGTTGCGGAAATCTATGTCGCGACCCTCGCCGTCTTTAATGGTGCCTTTGTCAAATAAATTGTAAAAAATATCCTGCACACCGGGATGCGCTTTCTCCATTTCGTCTAACAAAATAACGCTATAAGGTTTGCGTCTTACTGCTTCAGTTAATACACCGCCTTCACCGTAACCCACATACCCTGGTGGTGAACCTAATAGCATAGATACTTTATGTTCTTCTTTAAATTCCGACATGTTAATGACGGTAATATTTTGCTCGCCGCCATAAAGAATATCTGTAAGCGCCAGCGCGGTTTCAGTTTTACCAACACCACTTGAGCCGACCATAAAGAACACGCCTATGGGTTTACGCGGATCTGTAAGGCCTGCACGTGATGTGCGAATGCATTGTGCAATAGCGTTAAGTGCATGAGGTTGGCCGATCACGCGTTCGCCTAATGCAGTTTGTAACTCCATAACCGCATTAATTTCGTCGGACATCATTTTTCCAACAGGAATACCCGTCCAATTTGCAACCACTTCAGCAATTGCCTGGCTTCCAACGTTTACTTGAATCAGTGGTGATTCACCCTGCAATTCTTTTAATTCACCGCGTAGTTTCTGAAGATTGGTTTTAACTTCTGCAAGCTCGGCATCTGGTAAGGCTTGCGGTTTGGTTGCACCAGCTTTGGTTTGATAGCTCGGATTACGTGCGTAAAAATCGTCTTCAATTTTCTTTTGCAGCTCGTGAATCGCGGCAACTTTTTCTTTCTCTTTATTCCATTGATCCTCTTGTACAAGAAGTGTTGCTTGCAGATCTTTTTGTTCTTGCTCAAGTGCCTCGATACGGTCCTGATACTTTCCTGTAGACGCGTTCTCTTTACCCAAGGACATAATAGTTTTTTCGCACTGCGTGATTCGGCGACGTGTATCTTCAATTGCAGATGGCGTTGCGCTTTGACTTAAAGCGACGCGGGCACAAGCTGTATCTAACAAGCTGACTGATTTATCAGGAAGTTGACGTGCAGGAATATAGCGGCTGGAAAGTTTTACTGAATCGACAATAGCTTCGTCTAAAATATGTACGCGATGGTGGTTCTGCAACATTTCAGAAATGGCACGCATCATGTTGATGGCTTTTTCTTCGCTAGGCTCTTCGATTTTTACAACCTGGAATCGGCGCGTTAACGCAGGGTCACGCTCAAAATATTTTTTATATTCCGCCCATGTAGTGGCTGCAATGGTGCGCAATTCACCGCGTGCCAAGGCTGGTTTCAATAAATTCGCCGCATCACCTTGGCCTTCTTTGCCACCTGCACCAATCAATGTGTGCGCTTCATCGATAAACATAATGATAGGTTCTGGTGATGCTTTTACTTCTGCAATGACTGATTTCAGGCGATTTTCAAATTCACCTTTAACACTGGCACCCGCTTGCAAAAGGCCGAGGTCCAGGCTGCGAATAGAAACATTTTTTAATTGATCAGGAACATCACCCGAGGCAATGCGTAATGCAAAGCCTTCGACAACGGCCGTTTTACCCACGCCCGCTTCACCGGTAAGTATTGGATTGTTTTGACGGCGGCGGATAAGAATATCAATAATCTGACGAACTTCTTCATCGCGACCAAGCACTGCATCAATTTTTCCTTGCTTGGCTGCTTCCGTTAAATTCACAGTAAATTTATCCAGTGATGGTGTTTTGCTGGGTTTGCCACCCGGCGCGTTTCCGTTAAAATCTCCCGCACTTGAATCACCGGTATTTAAATTACCCGATTCACCCGTTGAGCCAACAACAGAGCGAACTACGTCGCGTAAAGATTCTGGAGGAATTTTTTTCAATTCGCCGTTCGTAAATTCGCTGGCTCTGCGCATGCTTTCGTCGAGCATAAGCGCCGCAAAAAGATGTGCAGAGGTTGTTTTAGGGTGATTGTATTCAACCGAGGCAAGTATCCAGGCATTTTTTGCAAGATCTACAATGGTTGGTGCCAGGGCCGGCGCGCGCGTATTTCCCGCTTTTATTCCATCCAATTCACGATTGAGGTGTCGCACCAAATTGCCAATATTTATTTCAAATTTTTCAAGTATTGCAGCTATATCACTGTCAGGAATTTCAAGAATTTTTAACAGCCAATGTTCAATCTCAACATTGTAGTGTGTTCGCGCCAGGCAAAGGCCCGCAGCGCCTTCTAATGCATTGCGGCAAGGTTCGTTGAGTTTTCCCACAAGTGATTTTAAATCTATAGTTATCATGATGATGTCCTTAAGGCGTTAACACTGAGTGATAGTTGTTAATAAGGTTCGCAAAATTTTTTAAAACAAAAACAATATTTCTACACGCAACTCGATTAGCTAAAGCGATGTGTAGACACTTTGATCTTTAATGTATCCGATAAATTTGATTCATCCGCCAGCCCACTTGAGAGCCACGTATTCCAGCCCATGATTGCGGTGGATTTACGCTCCAATTTGATTTTATTAGGTACATCCTTACGGTTTACCTCAATAATAAATTCGTAATCTTGTTCGCTA
This sequence comes from uncultured Gammaproteobacteria bacterium, assembly GCA_966096785.1. Lineage (GTDB taxonomy): Bacteria > Pseudomonadota > Gammaproteobacteria > Pseudomonadales > Cellvibrionaceae > Cellvibrio. The sequence goes on from CBHTVU010000015.1 coordinate 24,314, forward strand.
CCCACATAAAAGCGGACCATATCATTAAGCGCGTGTAAAGCCTGGGTTCCAGGTGCAAATTTGAGAAACTGCTCGCGATTCAATGGGCCTAGCGATATACGAATTTTGCCCTGGGCAAACCAACCCTTGGTTCCTAAAATTGCGGATTTCCCCAAGTGCGCGTTTTGTCCGAGCGGAAGCGATTTGCCTGGCAAGCGAGTTCGCACGTCAGGAATGAGTTCCTGCCACTGGCCGATAAACTCCTGGACATCCACTGGTATTTTAAAATAGTCCTGCAGCATACACTTCAGTCCGTTTGCGGATCGTACCTGTTGTGTAAGAAGACCGCTGTAAAAAATAAGTGATTCGTCTGCAACTGCAAGTCGATTTTGGAGACCATTCGTCCCCAATCCGATCAATGAAAAAAGTGCATTGGTCGCTTCGTCTCTTCTGCGCTTTTGTGGAATAGCCAGTTTTTTGCGTTCGTATTCAATGGGTAAATTATATTTAGTGGATGCTTGATAGAAAAGTGATGCAGTGCGATGGTGAAACAAATCAAAGTAGTGAACTAATGCGGTATCTTTTTGCTTCAATCGTTGCAAAATTAATTCAGTATAGTGATAGGGCAAAACACCCATTGCACCTATGAGACCTAAAAAATTAATGGAAATGTTCCACTGATTTGTATTGTCCGTGGACTCATTGTTGCGCTCGATGGCACTTATTTCGGCATTTGGAAATTTAAAGGACGGTGTTCCCTTAAGGCGCAATGTTTCTGAACTGGGCGGGAAAAAACCGGCAATTGGATTTTTTGCGCGAAGACGGTCGCGACCCACAGTCATTTTCTGTGGGTTAAAAAGTTCTGATCTCTCTATTAATCGAACCGCTTGAAAAAAAGAATAAAGCTGCGGTTTGCGTTCGAGGTCATCAATTATAGAAGTATTTTTTCGCCGGCTCTCGGTGGACATTTTTTTAAATAACCTTCTTTATTTTTGCGCTTTACCAACACTCGAGTGAACGAATTTACTGAACAATATAAGCCAAAGAAATGCTCCAGTACTGATGCAAATAAATAGCTGCTATTTCCGCTGGATTGGCTGTCATCTATAGTGATTTCAACTTCTATACCGCGGCACATAGCTGTGCGGCCATCTAAATTTAATGGCGCACTTATAGGGCGCGCGTTAAGTGAAAATATAGATGCGATTAAAGCGCGGCTTGCAGACGATTCTTTAAAGTCATATAACCGCAAAATTTCTTTCAGCGATTCGGTTGGGTTTTCTCGGCTAGTAAGCGATAAATGATTCAAGCTGAGATGAGAAATCAATCGCCAGCGTGCACCGTCACGCAGATTAGGCCTCAGTGTTGATGTTGGTTGTGTCAGGCAGCGAATCCGTTCACAGGGCGGAGCTGCATTTACACATTGCAATTTGGGCTGATCGCGATTGAAAGGTAATTTTGCCGGCAAATCACGATTGCTTGCATGGGTTTCGATAATGAGAGTTCGATCATCGGGAATATTTGGATTGAGTTTTAAATCAACCAAGGTCAAAAAAATATCTGTGCCTTCGTCGCGCTCAATATGATTTAGTTTTGCGTGGCGGCGCATTGCATGCCAATAAGCATGATTGTCGCGATCCAAATGTTCGTGCTTTAAACCGTAAAACGGCAAGTATTCAGTTTTTTCGCCAGATGCGGTTTGAGCAATAACTTTATCGACCGAATAAATTTCATAACCTAAAGGACGACGTGTGTCTGCAACCACTTGATATTCAAGTCGCGTATGATCAATTTTTATTGGATCTGCTTTGTGCTCAAACAAATTCACAATGGGCGTACAGCCCATCACAAATGTTTCTGCAGAAATATTATGTTCCAGTTCTATATCGGAATTATTTAAATAAATGTATAAATTTAATTCGCTATTGGCAGTAGCCGGAACATGATCTGCAAGCCCGTCAATGTCGATAAACATAAATTTTTCAGGGAATGCAAAAAATTCTGTGAGCAAACGATACCCAACAAAAGATGCCGCCGGGTAGGGAAATAATCCTTCTTCGGTGGTGAATCCAACTGCTCTAATGGCATTTTTATTTAAATAGACAGGATTTACATCAGCATCAGAGCTGCTAATGACAATAGACTGGCATTCATTTAACAGCATTTCATACAAAGGATTTATATGCTGCGGCTGACCTTTTAAATAAAAACGAAAACGATTTGGTTTTATTTCAGAAAAACTAATAGCGGGGGAAAATGTTTTTAACTTAAGACGCAAAACTCCACCGGCGCCACGAATGGATGCTGAACCGGGGGTGGTAAAGGGGCGACCTACAAGACCCGCGTCTACGACAGAGCATGGAAGCAGCTCCACAGGGTAAGCCGTGGAGAAGCGACAATTTTCTCCTTGAAATTGCTCCGTTTCAACAAGTGTGTTTTGTGGAATGAGATAGGCTGCTTCAAGTTGTTCTTTGTCTGCAACAAATCTTGCAATACTCATTGATGGAATTGGGCGTTGATAGTGTGGAAACACAACACCCAATAAGGCATCACTTAATTCTGGAAAATCATCATCTAACTTATGCTGGATGCGTGCATTTAAATACGCAAAGCTTTCTATTAAGCGCGATACGTGTGGGTCTTCGGTGGTGTCGGTGCTAATGCCGAGTCGTCCCGCAATTTTCGGGTGTTCTTTTGAAAATTCAGCTCCCATTTGACGAATGAAAGCCAATTCTTTCTCGTAATAGGGTAATAATTCATCAGGCATGTTTTGATTCTTCCACATTAACTGTTCTTGAGACGGGGTCTAACACAGAATCAAAAATAATAACTTCCGGTGCAGGGTCAGCATAAAGTGTTGCGTCAATTCTGAAGCGCAAGGTTCTGTCTGCCGTATTGGAATTAGTGATGTGTTGTACTTTCACGGTTTTAAATCTTGGCTCAAAGTCAGTGAGAATTTTTTCAAGCAAGCGAGTAAAGCTTCGTTTCTTTTCTATATCAGCAATATTAATTGCGGCTAAATCAGGTAGGCCATAATTCAATAAAGAAATATCCAACTGCGTGCATTCATCTGGCGGTGAAACCATCCGATGACGAGTGTTTAATAAATTTTGCAAGTCGCGGCGCACAGAGTTTCGTAAGTCGCGTAATTGCTGATGCCGACTTTTGTCCGCCTCGGTTTGCATTTGTGGCTCATCATCTAACAGACGATCTAATATAGATGCGCGAAATTGCTTTTTTTGATTGTTACGCATAACCATTACACTTTTCCGGTCTGTACTAATTCAGTGACGAGTTCCAGCTCTGACACCATATTATCTAATTGATAATGCGGTGCGAGTTGGATGACACATGCGTATTGCCCCGGTTTGTCAGGGTGCTCCGTAACCTTTACAGAAGCTTCGCGTAGTGGGTAGCGCGCTTGTTCATCCCATTCAAGATCTTCGCGTCCGGTGGTGTATTTAAATAGCCACTGCATTAAAAAACGCTCGCATTCTTCCGCGCTGATAAACGAACCAATTTTGTCTCGAATCATGACTTTAATGTAATGCGCAACACGTGAAGCACACAATACGTGTTGCAACATGGACGATAACTTAGCGTTTATTTCGCTATTGCCGCCTTTGTTGGTTTGTTGAATAGATTGATTGCTATAGAACGCGCTGAACGGTGTGTCATAGCAGTGACACAAAGGGATGAAACCGATGTTGCTTAGCTCGCGTTCCAGTGTATCGGTAATTAAAACTTCGGTTAGAGGTTTGGTGATAAATTTGTGCAGATCTGTTTCAAAACTCGCGTGCGAAAAATTCGATAGTATTCCGCCGCCTAATTGATCGCGAGGTACGCCACGTATGTGTCCAAACCAGCCAACATTGGCAAATTCGCGAATTAAAATGCCAGCGAATGCATAGCCAGCATTTCCCCACAAATAACCGTCGCTATTTTCGGCTTCATTTTTTTCGTAAAAATAAATGCCTTTGTAGCTGCCAGGCTGGGTGCGATATTGCTCACGCATTAAAACCCGCGGAAGTGTCAGACCGACGAAGCGGCTGTCACTCTTATTACGAAGGGAGCGCCATTGGGTATATTCGGCCTGACTGAAAATTGTTTGTAAATTCAGAGGCAACCCGAGCGTCGCAAAATTATCGATTCCAAAAAATTCACTGGACGCCGCTGCAATAAACGGCGCAAAAGCTGCTGCTGATATTTCAGCGATACCGCTTAAAGTGGCAATATCATCGTAAGGGTGAGCTGCAGATCTTCTGTGACTAATTTCGTAATCGCCAATAATCACACCGTAGGGTTCGCCACCGGGTGTGCCGTATTCTGCGCTGTAAATTTTATGAAAGAGTTGGCTTTGGTCGAAATCCAAAGAGCGCTCAATATCTTTGACGACTTCAGCCCAGCTAATGTCCAGATAGCGAATTTTAATTTCACGTTTTCCATCAGCCTGATTGGCCAGGTGCCACAATCCGCGCCAGGAAGCTTCTAGTTTTTGGAATTCTTTTTGATGAATAATGCAATTGAGCTGATCATTGATGAGTTCATCAATGCGCGAAATTGAACGAAAAATTGCAGTTGAAAGATCACTAACGGAAGTCAGGTTGCTTTTATTTTCAAAATGTTCAAACCAATAGCTAAGTGCGCGTCGGTTATTAGGTTCATTTAAAAAATACGTGAGTTGAGACGCTTGTGAAAGATTGTAGTTTAGCAGTGAATCCAGAGGTATCTGTTCAGTCGACGTAGGGTTTATAAGAGAATTGCTACTATTAACCGACACAGAAAATATTCCATTTAATTGCAAAAAAAGGGGGCAAAAGCCCCCCTTCGGGTGGGTATCATTTAGCCTGCTTTAGGAATGTTAGCAACCAAACGTAATGACGCAGTTAATTCCTCCATTTGCAACCAAGGGCGCATCCAGGCAATAGCATTGTAAACACCTGGTTGACCTGGAACTTCTTTAACTTCCACTCGCGCTTCCGCTAATGGATAACGAGCTTTCATTTCAGCGCTTGCGCCTGGGCTACCATTAACGTACTTACTGATCCAACGGTTGAGCCATTCTTCAGCTTCAGAGGCTTCCATAAATGAACCAATTTTGTCGCGCGCCATAACTTTAAGGAAATGGGCGATACGCGAAGTGGCCATTATGTAGGGCAAGCGTGCTGAAATAGCTGCGTTTGCCGTGGCATCTGGATTATCAAACTTTTTAGGTTTTTGAGTTGTTTGTGCACCGAAAAATACAGCGTAATCTGTATTTTTGTAGTGGCACAAGGGTAAGAAACCTAATTTGCTAAGCTCTGCTTCGCGACGATCAGTGATGCCAATTTCAGTTGGGCATTTTTGATCGAAGTCACCATCATCACTCACAAACACATGGCTTGGTAAACCTTCAACTTTACCACCGCCTTCAGCACCGCGAATGCTTGTGCACCAGCCATATTCGGCGAATGCGCTGGTCAAAGTCGCACCGAGTGCATAAGCTGCGTTCATCCAGCAATAATCGTTGTGATCTGTTGCTAAATGACGACCATCTTCAGCGCGTGGCGCTTCCTCATAGTTGAATGCGTCAATGGGTTTGGTTGCCTGGCCATAGGGGAGGCGTGCAAGCACGCGTGGCATGGTCAAGGTTACAAAGCGTGAGTCATCACTGTCGCGGAAGCTGCGCCACTGAATGTACTCGGCAGAATCAAATACTTTTTCTAAATCGCGAGGTTTGAGCAATTCCGTATAGCTGTCGAAGCCAAACATTTCAGGTGCTGCTGCCGAGAGAAACGGGCAAAAGCCTGCAGCGGCTACGTTAGACATTTTTGACAACAGGGAAATATCGTCTGGGTGTGAGGAGAACTCGTAATCACCTATCAGCGCGGCATAAGGTTGGCCGCCGGCTATACCAAATTCGCTTTCATAGATTTTCTTGAAAATTTGGCTTTGGTCAAACTCAACCGCTTTTTCCAAATCTTTACCAAGTTCGTTTTTGGTAATATTCAGCATGCGAATTTTCAATTGCGAGCCGGTTTCGGAGTTTGAAATCAAATGATTGAGGCCGCGCCATGAACCTTCCAGCTTTTGGAATTTTTCATTGTGCATGACTTCTGCCAATTGCTTTGACAGCATTTGATCGATTGCAGCTATAGCGGAGTTAATAGTAACTGAAAGATTTTTATCCCATTTGACCGTGCCTTTTACGGCTTCTTTAGTCAAAGTTCTCAATAATTCTTCAGTTTCGTTACGAGCGGTTTGTTTGGTTGCGCTAATTGCTTGCTCAAGAAAGCTAAGCTCACCAGCTTCTGCACTGGCTGTTTGCGAGTCCAGTTGTTGTTCATTATTGGCCATCTTTATCACCCTTATCTTTATTGTCCGCAACACCAAGTTCGCTCGACAATGAGTTAAGTGCATTGGTATTGCTCAAAATATCTTCGAGCAAGGATTCCAAATCTTCAGATCGGTCTGCTTTGGTCAAAAGATCTCTTAACTTATTGCGTGTTTCGAGCATTTTGCGCAGCGGCTCAACTTGCTCAACAATTTTGTGCGGTTCAAAATCTTCAAGATTTTTGAAATCCAGATTGACGGACATTTGGCTGCCATCGTCTTCCAGAAGATTATCAACTTTCATCTTGAGCTGAGGGTTCACCTTAGCCAGAACATCGTTGAAGTTGTCGCGATCAATTTGCGAGAACTTGCGTTCTTTTAGCGATTTTTTCCCTTCGGTGTTGTCGCCGGAGTAATCCCCCATAACACCCATTACGAACGGGATTTCTTTTTCAACGGAAGTGCCATTTGTTTCCAAATCATAAGTGATATGAACTCTAGGCTTTCTTACTCGTTTTAGCTTGTCGTGGATGCTATCTGACATGGACCCTAATCCTTCTTGGCTGAGTGTGTAGGTTAACCTTCATCTTTAACACCAGTTAGTTCGCTGTAGCGTTCGCGTGATGAAGAGTCTGGAATAAGCTCATTGATGAGTTCATTGAGCGGCATATTACCCCATTTTACTGCTTTTTCAATGACGTAAGAAACAGGAGAATGAGGTTCGGTTTTACGGAAAAATTTTGCAATTTCTAATAGTTGTTTAAAAGCTGCGTCGCGACTATTAATGACACCCGGTGCAGCTTTTGCTGATGGTTGCGATACGCCTTGATTGGCACCTGGAGTTGAATCACTTGCTTCAATTTCAGTTTCGCTTTCCGGCAATTCTGGTGCAGGAATTTTGTCCTTACCAAGGTGCGCAACTGCCCCGCGACACTCTTCTAATATAGATATTATATTGCGAGTCGGTGGCGCCGAGTCTGCCCCACAACGTTCATCGAGGAGGCTGCCCAATTGTTTGTAAACATCTATAGCAACAGATAGATTGTCTGTTAAATCAACATAAAATTGGACGCTTGAATCATTAACAGTACGTTCGATATCGTCGATTGAAAAACCCAATTTTGATATTTTATTTTGACGGGTGTCTTCGTCCGGGCTGCGTTGGGCTTCAAGTGCTTGTTGGTACTGCCATAAACTGAATGGTCCGGGGCTATAACCTTCTGTGATGGGAACTTTACGAATAGGGGCAATCAATACTCCTTCGGCGCCCTCACCATTCAGACCTGAAAGTGGTGCTGTACGCGTTTCCAGACCATCTTCGTCTGGCATGGGGTATAGGCCGTCCCAAAAATTTTCTACCAATCCTTTGATAAGTTCGAAACCTTCTCGCAAGCCTTCGAAACCATTGCGGCGAATGAGGGCTTCGGTAAACCAGCAAGCAACTTCGAGATCTTTGCTTTGATTGGTCAGAATATCCGGTGCGAGACTGATAATTTTTCGCCAGTGTTCATCAGCCGCAGTGCTATCTCCGTCGTGGATAGCTTGTCTTTCTGCAGCCCTGGCCGCAGCCCGAGCAGATTTTAACGATTGATATTTGGATAAAGGCGAAGCGTCCTGACGTACATCAATACCGGTTGGCTGGTCGTCTGAAATGGGTAATAGGAGCGCGTTAGTATTTGGCGAAGCCATTAATTTAGATCCTTTTCTTTATTCTTGACGTTTAGCCTGGTTGGAATTCCAAAACGTGCGAGGTTGGAGCTTAGTTGCAACGAAGCTTGAACAATACATCAGTTGTAGTTCGATATTGCAAGTAATTCCAGTAGAAATGACCTGTAAACTTAACAAGTTGCGTTATAAATTAAAAGTCATTCATCTCAATTAATGTAATATTGAGATCTGGTATGTGCTTTTCGTAATGTGATCATATTCAAATTATGAGCACGGCGGGGCATACTGTGCCAGATTTTTTTGGCTGCTCCGCCAATCGGCTTTGGAGCTACGTGCCTCAATTGTGTTGGTGCAACAATTACGCTGTTCTAGGATGATTAAGATGGCATTACAGATTACGTTAGTTAAAGCGCCGCCGACAGTTTCCCTGGCGAAGACCTCGCATGTTTTTGATAAGCGTGGAGGAACTTTGGGGCGAAGTGAATCCAATCTTTGGGTGCTGCCCGATGTCGAAAAATTTTTGTCTTCCTGTCATTGCGAGCTTCTGTATGAGGCAGGCAATTATTTCCTCCTGGATTTAAGTACCAATGGTACTTTCCTTAATAGTGCCTTTGAACCAATCGGCAAGGGTTCCAAGATGCCGCTCAAGTCAGGCGATGTGTTTGACATGGGTGAATATCGTTTTGCAGTAGAGCTTATCCAGGATCAGCCGTTTGGCTTTGGATCACCTCAGCCGTTACAACCATCGACCATACCTGAAGATCTATTCGGGAGCGGATCTGCAGGTCCAAGTCCTTTCGGTGATGGTGGAGATTTTCTGGTATCTGATTATTCATCAGGATTGTCTGAAAGCCAGGACCCTTTGGCAGCATTCGATAAAGCTAATAAGGTCAAGAGCACTGATATCTTCGGGAATAGCTCGCCTTTTAGCTCGCCCGTGCACAATTCTGCTCCAGATAAGAGCCATTTTTCCACCAGTAGCCTGGTGGATGCATCACCTCATGTAGACCAAGCGATAGTTTGGCCCTCATCTAACCGTGAAAATTTGATTCCAGATGATTGGGAAGATGACGATTTGCTAGGCTCCGGCTCCAGTTCTGCGCCAAACAACGACCCCTTTGATGTACCCGCATTTGAGCCACCACGGCCTATAATGCCCCAGCAAAAAAATAATGATTTTACAAACTCGGGTCCAGCTATAGTTAAAGCCCAGCCGATACCCAAGCCGGCGCAACGTCCTGCTGCACAACGCCCTGTTGTTGAAGCGCAGAACATAGAGGCGAGTGAATCACCTGCTGTGATTGCAAAGCCACCCGTTCAACCGACGGTTACGCCACCTGTTGTTGCGCAAGCGGCTAAGAGAAATGATGTCCTTATCACGGCTATGGGGTTGAATCCGGAATCCTTAAGCACGGAAGAAGTTAATGAGATCAGCGAAAAAGTCGGATTGCTTATGCGTGAAATTACCGAAGGTATGATGCAAGTATTAAGATCGAGAACCAGTATTAAAAACGAATTCAGGATGAATGTTACGACCATTCAGCCTATTGAAAATAATCCGCTTAAATTTTCGGTGGGTATTGATGAAGCCATGGAAAATATGTTCATCAAAAAAACCAATGCGTATAAAAAACCCAGTGAAGCCTTTCGCGAAGGTTTTCAGGAAATTGGCGAGCATCAGGTAGCCATGATTGCAGGCATTCGTCACGGTTTTGAAAAAATGATGGAGCGTTTCAACCCTGCAAACCTTGAAAACCAATTTAATAAGCAAGGTAAGGGGACAGTCATTCCCGGAATGCAGAAAGCTAAATATTGGACTAATTATAAAGACCACTATGAAAGTTATTCTGACAACATGGAGTCATCTTTCCAACATTTATTCGGTAGCGATTTTGTTACCGCCTATGAAGAACAGTTGCGCAAATTAGCTAACGTGCGCAAAAAAAATAAGTGATATTTATAAACCGGAGTTAAGCATCGCATGTCAATTTTAAAAAATTCTGCTGTTCGTGTGTGCGTGGGAATGTTTGCCGCGCTAGTGATAATGAGCGCGTGTAGCTCGTCAAAAAGTCGTGTGGGAAGCGCGCTTGATCTGGATACCAATTTAAGAATTAACTTTATTGTGGATAGCAATATTAATCCGGATGAAAATAAACGTCCTTCACCCGTTTATGTGCGTGTCTATGAATTGAAATCGCCAACCATTTTTCAAAAGTCAGATTTTATCGATTTGTACGAGCGCGACACGGCGATTCTCGGCGCTGACTTTGTCAATAAGCAAGTTTTAAAACCTTTACCTCCCGGTGTAAACCGAACTGATAATCTGGTACTGAAAAATGGCGCCACCACCGTGGGTTTGTATGTCGAGTTTTCACAGTATCGTGGTGTTAATTACAAAGTAAGCGTTCCAGTTGTTCAGCATAGTCTGACTAAAAATGAAGTAACCGTAAAAATATCAGGTACTGATATTTCGATCGTAAAAAAATAATCTCCTCGTAAGTTGATTGTTCATAGTTGCAGTGCATGAAGTGAGAAATCTATGTCATTAGATAGCAAAGTGCTTTGGTCTGAAGGGATGTTTCTGAACCCCCAGCATTTTCAACAGCAAGATCGTTACCTGGAACGTTATATCGAAGGTCGGTGCGCTGCCCTTGGTGCATATAGTTGGGGCTTGCATGAACTTGAAGTTGATCAGCAGCTTTTAAAATTGGGAAAAGTTTCCATTCTGCGCGCACGCGGTGTGTTTCCAGATGGGACTCCATTTAATTTTCCAGACGGTGATGATGCTCCGCCCGTTATTGAATTACCTGCCGGCTTGCATAATACGGTGATTTTTCTCGGTGTTCCGGTGCGTCGCCCGGGAGCGGTAGACGTCTTACCCAAAGACAGTACACAGGGTTTGGCTCGCTACTATTCATCTGAATTAGTTGTTCGTGATGTCACTGTCGAAGGTGGTGATTCGCAACCTATAGGCGTTTCAAAGTTGCGTATGCGTTTGTTGCTAGACACCGATGACCATAGTGGCTATGCCTGTCTCGGGTTGATGCGTATTGCAGAAACGCGGGATGATCGCGATATATTGCTAGACGAAAACTATTTACCTACGTGTCTCGATTGTCGTGCAGTACAAAAAATTTCCGGTTTTATTGTGGAACTGGTGAGTTTATTGCGCCATCGTGGCGAATCCATTGCCGGGCGCTTGGCGGATACCCGCCGGGGCGGAACAGCAGAGATTGCTGATTACTTATTGTTACAACTGGTTAATAGATTGGAGCCATTTACTAATCATTTGAGTAACGCTAAGGGTTTGCATCCAGCAACTCTATTTGCCGAGTGTTTGCAAATGGCGGGTGAGCTTTCAACCTTTGTTGCAAAAAATAAGCGTCCCCCGGTGTTTCCCAATTATTTGCATGAAAATCTTCAACAGACTTTCGCACCTGTTATGGCTGTGTTGCGAGAATACTTGTCAATGGTTTATGAGCAAACTGCAATTTCGCTGGAATTGGTTGAGAAAAAATACGGTATACGTGTTTCTCAAATTAATGATCGCAGCTTGCTAAATACGGCGCTCTTTGTGTTGGCGGTGCGTGCAGATGTTAAAGATGATGTGATTCGTACGCGCTTGCCGGCGCAGATAAAAATTGGTTCGGTAGAGCGAATTCGTCAGTTAGTAAACGCGGCCATGCCGGGCATTGCCATAAAGCCTTTGCCTGTAGCGCCGCGCCAGGTTCCGTTTCGTACTGGCTACACTTATTTTGAGTTAGATAGGCACAGTGAGTTTTGGAAAGAGCTTAATGAGTCGGGTGGTTTCGCGCTTCATCTTGGTGGTGATTTTCCTGGAATCGAAATGGAATTTTGGGCAATTCGTCAGTAAGAGTTAGTCGCTACATTTGAACAATGGCAGTCCGTTTGTGCATTCACATATTTCAGATATTGCGTTGCTAGCAATCAGCGTGGCAATCAATAAGGGAGAAAAAATGTCTGGTAATGATTCAGATAAGACCGTTTTTAAACAACCTACTCCCGGTGGTGATCGCACATCAAGCCGACCAATGCCGGGTGGGCGCGGTGCAAATTTGCAGGGAGGTAATTCAAGTAATACACAGGTGCCGCCTGTTAATAGAAATCAGGCGCAACCGAGTAGACCTATACCGCAAGACAGAAGTGGTGCTGCCTTTCGTACGGATATGGGTTTAAATCCGCTCGTAAATGCTGCGTCGACATTAATTGCTGTGTATGAAAAAACCCGTACGGCGGTTAGCCACCCGGATGTGGGCGGTCTATACCAGCGGTTAATTAATGAAATAAAAATATTTGAAGAAAAAGCCCGCAGTCTCGGAATCAAGCCGGAAATTGTTTTGTCTGCGCGTTATCTTTTATGTTCAGTGCTAGACGAAGCCGTGCTCAATACGCCGTGGGGCGGCGAGAGTGTTTGGGGGCAACGTACCTTATTAAGTGTCTTTCATGGTGAAACCTCAGGCGGCGAAAAATCATTTTTGATTTGTGAGCGCGTTTGCCAATCACCGGGTGAAAATCTCGACATCATCGAATTATTTTATATTTGTTTGAGTCTTGGTTTTGAAGGCAAGTATCGCTTGATGAATCGTGGTCGCGAGCCATTAGAACAGTTGAAAGATAATTTGTTTGCGATTATCCGACGCTATCGAGGTGAGTACGAACGAGCACTTTCTCCCCGCTGGATGGGCTTGGGTAATTTGCGCAACTCTATTACAGAATATATTCCACTGTGGGTAGTTGCGAGTTTGGTTGCAGGCCTTTTATTTTTTAGTTTCACCGGGTTCAAGTACTGGCTGTACACAACTGCAACACCCATAACCCAATCTTTGATAGAAATCTCTGAAGAGAAAAAATAATTCTCCAATTACGATAACGACTAGATCTTCAACAGGCTATCTGGCCTTTGTGTAGACAAGGAATTACTAAACGATGAAAAAAATCGGGCAATTTATTTTTAATCCCATAGTGATATCAATTCTGGGATTGATCATTATTTCTTTGCTGATCTGGTTTGCAGGTCCGAGTATCAAGTTCGGCGAGTCTAACTCTGCTCCGCTCGCAAGTCCTATGATCCGTCTAATCATTATTATGGTTATTCTGGTGTTATGGGGATTGAATAATCTGCGCATTCAACTGCGTAACAATCGTAATAACCAAAGCTTTGTGAATGAGCTCGAGCAAAATAACAAAGTTGTTCAAAGTGCTTCTAATGAGCAAGCGCTGGAAGAAATAGAT
>CBHTVU010000016.1:0-36643 GCA_966096785.1 uncultured Gammaproteobacteria bacterium
CTGTTTAATGCGCATATTCCTCTTCCTGCTTTTTTTCGTATTGTTGCTCTTGCGGTAACACCTTATCTGTCGCTCGCCAGGATTTCACCGCGCGGCGTAAACTTGCAGGGCAAGAAAAACCCATTACGTCTGCAATTTCACCAACACTCAAGTGCGATTCTCGCAAATATAGACAAGCCAATCCCATGCGGACCTGATTAAATATATTTCGAAAGCTTGTGTTTTCTTTCGATAGTTTACGAGTTAGCGCGCGCGGTGTGATATGCATTTGTTCCGCAATATCTTGTAAGCGCGTGTCCGGTCTAAAGTTTTTACCTAACAACCATTGAACCTTTTCAGCGTAACTAGTCTCCAGGTTCGCATTAATAAACTCTTCTTCACATTGTTCGATTATTTTTTCAAATAAGGGTTTTCGCAGTTCTCGCCAGGATGCGTAAAAAAAATCGCGATGCACTGAAATATATGAAAAGCGGCAATTAAACTTTATATCAACGGTGGGGATGTGTTTTTGTAAGTTTGGATAATCTGTTGCCGGGTAATGTAAGCCAACACGTATTAAACTGTCCGTTGCAGATTTGTTACCGCAGAGATCGTAAATCCGCAACAAGATCGCTAAACGATACTCTAGTTCAAACCTTGCCAATTGTGGTGATAAGGAATCATCCAAAATTGTACGTATAGGGCTTATGAGATAATCACCCTTATCGAGAAAATATTCAGGTTGCGAAAAAAATAATTTGTAGAGTGGCTGAGGAATTTGGAGATAACGCCAAAAGATTGCGCAAGCATCCGCCAAGCTTGGGCTGCAGTTTACTACACCACCTAGGCTTCCGTGAAAACTCCAATCCATAGAGTTGCCAATAATAAAACCGAGCCCTGGGACAGGGCAGGCACGCAAACCATTTTCCACAATGCGTGACTGTTGTATAAAAGAAATTTTTATTTCTTTTGAAGAAATTGATTGGCAGTTTAACCCGGTATTTTTTAACAAATCTTCTATATATGCGCCTTGGCCAATAAAAGCTTCTATTAGCCCTAGCGGATGTAAAGATAAAGGGATATTTTTTTCGTTAAAGTCCACGATTGCAATCCTCGTAATGCCCATTAACTAAGCGGTTGATTGATAGAAATATTTTTGTGTAGAGGTGGGAACGATGAAGCATTTGATAATTTTTAATGCTGAATTGTGAGGTTCAGCTGCTTCTCTCTCTATCGTTCCCCAGCGAATTTATAATGGAATATTTATTGTATTGTAATCGGACACAGTGAAATTTGAGATGTTCATCCCGTTTTAATGTGTATATAAATTCATGGATATTTTTTAATTTTAATATGGTTATATGAAGTTTTACTTTAAGTGTTCATATGAATCTAAGTGATAAACTTTTGTGTGTAGATTGCTGGCGCCTGCAATTTTTCTTTGGCATACAAGACTGTTTATGCTCTGCCTATAACCATCTTGTTGCATCATTTAGATAGGCGTGTGTAAAGAATTGAAAATAAATTTTAATGAGAGCTGTATGATCGGGGAGATAATTTACTCCAATATGAAAATAAAAAGCCCAGCATTGCTGGGCCTTTTTAACGCTGCGATTATAAAGAATATTATTTTTTAAAAGCGCTTAAAGTTTGAATGGTACCGTTTTCATTGTAGTGAAGTTCCGCAACTTTTACGCTACGTAAATGAGTTTGGCCACCAGACAGAGAGCTATCGTGATAAAACAAATACCATTTACCTTGAAACTCAACGATTGAATGGTGGTTAGTCCAACCCAGCACAGGCTCAAGCACTACACCTTGATAAGTAAAGGGGCCGTAAGGATTATCACCTATGGCATAAGCGATGTTATGTGTGTCACCAGTAGAATAAGAAAAATAATATTTGCCGTTATATTTATGCATCCAGGATGCTTCAAAGAAACGGCGGCTATTGTCGCCATTCGTGAGAGGCTTGCCATCTTTATCCAGAATTTGCAGATCGCGTGGCTTCTCTGCAAAACTCAACATATTGTCTTTAAGCTTAGCAACTTTAGGGGACAGCGCGGGTTGGTCATTGGCAGGATAGGTATCGGCTGGATTATAGGCGCCAGTTGCCCAACGTTGTAATTGCCCGCCCCATATCCCACCAAAATACATATAGTGGTTGCCGTCGCTGTCTTTAAATACCGCTGGGTCGATACTGAAGCTGTCTTCAATAGGCGCAGCTTCTGCTTTAAATGGACCTATGGGGGAATCACTGGTTGCAACACCTATGTGGAAAATATCCTGCTTATCTTTAACTGGGAAATATAAAAAATATTTTCCATTTTTTTCAGCGGCATCAGGCGCCCACAACTGACGTCCGGCCCATGGAATATCTTTGATATTAATGGCTTCGCCGTTATCTTTAACTTCTCCGCCAACAGTGTCCATTGAAAGAATATGGAAATCAGCCATGGCAAAATGATCACCGTTATCATTTTGTGGAATTCCGGATTCAATGTCGTGTGATGGATAAACGTAAATTTTTCCATTAAACACATGAGCGGACGGATCGGCTGTAAAAATATTTGTTACTAGCGGTTCGGAGACAAACTCCGGCTTTTTCTCTACTGCTGCAACGGAGCTGGCTGCTGATTCAACGACAGCAGCCGGAACCTCTGCTTCCTTTTTTTGACATGCTGTTAATGCAAGTGAGCCTGCTATTACTGCTGCCATCGTTAATTGATTAAATCTTTTCATAGTGACTCCCCACTCAGTATTGTGAATTTTTTTGTTACCAATGCCATAAAGTCCCATCTTCCAAACGATTTACAGGTAAGCAAGCTCGCTTGTAGGGATATTTGGCTGCCAGGCTTTCGTCTATATCTACACCATGGCCTGGTGTTTCGCCAGGCGTGAAAAATCCGTCGTTAAAGCTATAGGAATGCGAAAAAACTTGTTCTGTTAATTCGTTGTGCGCCATATGTTCCTGGATGCCGAAGTTAGGTACCCAATAATCAAAATGCAATGCGGCACCCATGCACACCGGTGATAAATCTGTTGCACCATGAAAGCCAGTGCGCACGTTGAACAAACTGGCGAAATCAGCCAGGCGGCGAACATGAGTAATACCACCCGCGTGAACAATTGTAGTACGTATATAGTCAATCAGCTGATTTTGAATTAATTCGCGACAATCATGGATGCTATTGAACACTTCGCCTACGGCTATGGGTGTAGTAGTGTGGTGACGAATTAATTTAAAAGATTCCTGATTTTCTGCAGGTACTGCATCTTCCATCCAAAATAAACGATAGGGTTCAAGATCTTTACCGAGACGGGCAGCTTCGATAGGGGTCAAGCGATGGTGCACGTCGTGTAACAAGTGCAGTTCATTGCCAAACTCTTTACGCACGGCTGCAAAAAGTTCGGGCACAAAATTCATATATTTTTCAGTGGACCAAACTTCGGTGGAGGGTAAATCAGAATCTGCAGGTTCGTAATTCTTTTGCGATGTGGAAACACCATAGGTTTTTGCGATTCCCGGAATACCGGATTGTACGCGAATGGCTTTGTAGCCTTTTGCCTTCGCCTTGGCAACAGCTTCTAATGTGCTTTCAAGATCTTTGCCATTAGCGTGAGTGTAGGCAAGTATGCGATCACGGCTACGGCCACCTAATAATTGGTAAAGCGGCATATTGGCAGCTTTTGCTTTTATATCCCATAGTGCAACATCCACAGCTGCTAATGCCGTCATTCCCACTGGGCCACGACGCCAGTAAGCACCACGATAAAAAAATTGCCAGATATCTTCAATTTGTTGCGGATCGCGTCCAATAAGTGAAGGCACTAAATAGTTTTCAAGATAGGCGACAACAGACTGTTCGCGACCATTTAGCGTTGCATCACCCAATCCGTAGATTCCTTGATCCGTAACTATTTTTAGAGTTACAAAATTTCTGCCGGGGCAGGTTACAATAACTTTTGCTTCAATAATTTTCATTGGTACGACTCAATTTGATCAAGTTAGTTGTTAGATGATGCGATGAAAAATTTATTTAGTGCGCGGGCTTTCCATCGGCCCGAGATAGCTGGGTAGCAATCCACCAGTATCTATTTCAACACGTTCTAAAACCACACCAGAGTTAACCGCATAAATTCTTAATTTGTGTTCACCCACTAAATTGACGCTATGTTTGCTCGACATTTTTCTCATTCCGCTGCGAACGGATTCTTCCCAGGCTTCATTGCTCATGTCACTGGCTATATCAATGATTTGTGGTGTTTCATCATCCAGCGCGACGGCAAAACGTAAACCCCTTCCAGGAGCGAAGGGCCACGAAGGAGCAAAGATACTGTTTAAGGTGAAAGTCCCTGTGCTGAAAAAATAAATATTGTATTCGAGATAGGGGGCTTCTTTTAAGTCACTAAACGACGTGTCTGTTAAAGGATAAACCGACATGGACGAGAGGTTGCGACCATGCTCTGGAATTTTTTCCCAGGTAAAACCGCTAACAGCATGAGATTTGCTGAAATGCTCCGCTTCAATACTGACGTAACCATCTGCCTCGATAAAGCCCTTAAAATTTTTAGCAACAGGTTCGGTGTTAATGGCACTCAGATTAATCGACGCGCCACCCCAGCCTGTACCTGTAATATTAATGGTTCCAGTTAATTTACCCTTGGGTGCTTTTTTCCAATCAATAGAAACATTAATCAATTGGCTCTGCTTGACCTCGTCACTGCTATAGCTAAGGTTAATCCAGGGGGCACTCGCCTTTGCTACAAATTTAAAAGGCGCTGTGCCTTTGTTAAAAACCTCAATCGTTCGAGTTTGTTTTCCGTAGCGATCAAAACGCGCGAGTTCATAGTTACCTGTGTGAGGCCATACTGAAGAAGCTTTTTGTGGCCATGCATAAAAATTCGCTTCGACAGCAACACCCATATCCGCTGCATTGTGTGGAGGCGCATCGTAAAGTAATGGCATTGTGTTAGCGGGTGGATTATTCCAATGGGTGTAACCAATATGGGATTGATCCATAAAGTGTTCCCATTTACCTTGACTCAGTTCCGTATCATATTGTTTCTGCAATTCTCTATCGGCATTAAATAATGAGCGCGCTCTATCGCCATAATCATTTGCATAAGCGCGGCCCTGTTCTGCATATAAATGATTTTTACCAACCATATCGTACATTTCTGTCACTATAGCGCTGGCTTTTACAGGATGTAAAACGAGTTGGAAAAAAGCGTCCTTGTATTCAGCTGGCATTTTGCTGTAAAGATTTTCTGCTTTATTGCGCAAATTTTTTATTGTTTCAGTAACGCGATTGGCTTCGTCATAGTTTAGCTGGCTATAGGTTGTTGCATCTTGTAGTTCTGGTTTGCGGCGTGAATTATGGCGAGTGTAGCCCGTCATAAGTTCGGCAATTTCATTGGCGTATTCGCTACCAAATTCACGTTCAGCCCAAAGTTTACTGTATTCTGGAATGCGTTCTTTAGGCCATTGCTCCGGGTTCCAGGCCATACGCATAAAATATTCGATTGGATATTCCATGGGTTTTAGATCGCCCACATTTACGATCCAAATTTTATTGGCGTCATATTGATAAGCTAAATTCATTTGCTCCCAAATTTTTGCAATTGAAATGGTGTTTATCCAACGGTAGGAGCGTGGCCCACCTACATAATCGAAATGATAATAAACACCTGCACCTCCGGCGCGCTTACGCTCTTCTGGAGTAGGTAAACGACGGATATTCCCCCAATTATCGTCGCACCATAGCAAGGTCACGTCGTCTGGCACGCGCATGCCCTTGTCATAATAACCTTGCACTTCTTTATAGAGCGCCCAGACTTGCGGTACTTGTTCTGCAGGTTTGTTAAATACTTGAGAAATAATATCGCGTTGATCTTTTACAATATTTTCGAGCAATGAAATATTTTCGCTTTCTGACATAGGTTCATCGCCATCGCCACGCATACCTATAGTGGTGACACTTTCGTAATTTTTATTACGCTCGATGCCACTTTTCCAAAAAGGGTATATATTTTTCTTATTGTTTTGGTAATCCCATTTTCCTTTATCGGACGTCCACTCTTTGTGCGCGCGCATCATAGGTTCGTGATGCGATGTGCTCATGACTATGCCGTATTCATCCGCTAACTGCATATTAAGTGGATCATCTGCGTTAAATGAGTTGTTCCACATGGCGGGCCACAAAAAATTGGCTTTCAACCGTAACAATAAATCAAACACATGCTCATAAAATTCGTGATTGAAGTTGCCATAATTTTTTACAACCCAATTGGTTAAGGCGGGTGCTTCATCGTTAAGAAAAATACCGCGATATTTAACCTTAGGCATTTCCTTAACAAACGTATTTTTGGCGATGCTCAGAGTCGCTTTTTTCTTAACAGGTACGTCCGCCCACCAATACCACGGCGAAACTCCAATTTGTTCAGCGAGATCATAAATTCCATAAGTGGTGCCACGTTTGTTACTGCCAACAATAATTAAGGATTGTTTGATAGCGGGTGTTGGATTTTGCACAACGGATAATTGATAGGCATCCCATTGATTTTTTATGGCGGCAACATCAATTTTTTTACTAGCAATTAATTCATCAATTAACTGGCTATTGCCAATGGTGCCGATAATCACTGCCTGATTTTTTAAATCTTGCTGATTGTGCGTGATATTGGGTTTTTGGGTAGTGACCTTTTCAATATCAATTTGCAGGTTTTTTGTAGCGCGTATGACGCCAGGAAAGTCCTTTTCATCCACATAAAGCGTTGCCGCAGTTTGCGTATCAACCAATTTGAGATCACCGGATCTCGCTGTTACGGTCAAGTAAGACTTTTCGCCAAGTGCGAAACTCATTGAACTGGTAAATAAAAATGTAAACAATACCAGCACTTTTATAGGCAAGTTTTTAGAAGGTCTCATAGTATGTTGTCGTCGCTATGTGGATGTTTCATGCATATCATTCGATACGTGTATGCATACCTATGTAGGTGCCCACAAATCCGCCAGCCACTTCTGTACTTAGCATTTTTGCATCAGCATTTTTAAGGATATTAACGCGCTTGCCGATTTTACTCTGATAATAAAAGTCAATTTTTCCTGCATTGCCTTCAATTCCGAGCGTAATATTTTTATCGAATTCATTTGTTGTAAAGCTAACTGTAGTTACAATCTCAGGTGCACTTTTATTTGTTTTCTCCACAAACAGAAGATATTTATTTTCCTTTAATTTAACGCCAAAATAATAGTGAGCGGACTCATTTTGAAATGCGACTATACCGGCTGACACCTGTTTATCTGTAGGCAATTGAAACTCAGTTTTTGCATTGAAATGCGTATGCTGTTGACGGCGACCTATAAAAGCGGGTTGCGTCAAACCTGAAAGGCGATTTGAGATTGCTGTTAAACGCAGGCTTTTGCTTTCAGTGTCTAGCTCGTACCAATTAGTTTCAAGGTTGCCTAAAATGTTCCATTCAGGTTTAAGCGTGGGATTGTTGAAGTCGTCGCTCCACAAAAAATTCCCGGTTGTTGGCGTAGCATTTGGTGTTGTTTTATTAATGGCGGGAGCTTTTAATCGGTAAGCAACAGATTTTCCTTTTTCGAGAATTACAGGCCATTCATTTTTCCAGGTGACTGGCAATAGAAAGGTTTCGCGACCAGTATTAAAATATTTTTTATCATAAGAGCGTGTACCTAGAAAAACGGCCCACCATTCACCTTCTTTCGTCTGCACCAAATCTGCATGTCCCGTGGTGGTAACGGGGTTCACGCGATTTTCATCCAAATCACGCTGGGTGAGAATTGGGTTACCTTCATAGGAAACAAAAGGATCCTTTAAACTTTTTGCGCGAAATATTACAGCGGAGTGCTCCAGCGATGTACCGCCTTCAGCGCATAACAAATAATACCAGCCATTTATTTTATAAATATGGGGGCCTTCAATCCACACTGGTTTTTGTTTTATATCAGTTCCACCATTCACTATCACGCGACCAGAATTTTTAATAATTTTTTTTGTATTTAAATCCAGTTCCCACTGCCATATAGCACGGTGACCGGAATAGAGTGGTTCACCAATTGGGGCGTCATTGTGGGTAATGTAAACCCTATCATCCTCATCAAAAAAAATATCGGGATCGATCCCATTTATTTCAGGTAGTTCTATTGGATCTGACCAGGGGCCTGCGGGATTAGTTGCAGTAACAATAAAATTCCCCCGCACATCCACTAAGGTCGTAATTAAATAAAATACACCCTTGTGATAGCGTAAGGTCGGGGCATAAATGCCACGAGAGACCCGTTGGTTCTTTAGAGGGAGTTGTTTTGGTGTGACGAGAATATGGCCGAGCGATTTCCAGTGAACCAAATCCTTGCTTTGAAAAATAGGCACACCGGGGAAATAGGAAAAGGAGGAGTTAACGAGATAATAATCGTCGTCTACTCTCACAATACTTGGATCAGGAAAAAAGCCAGCGAGAATTGGATTTTGATATTCATCCTGAGCAAGAGGTGCTTTAAAAATATCATCCTTACCCTCGTAATTGAAATTATAAAAGACGGTGGATTTATCATTTGCAGCAAAACTGGTAAGCGTAAGAAATAGCCCGCCTAATAGCCCACAGATTTTGAAGAGCTTCATAGAAAACAGTATCCCGGAAACAAAAAATTCACTGCTCGTGAAAGTCAGTGAATTTTTCGATTGATTAAACGGTATTAAAGATTAGTGCACGTATTACCTTGTAGCGCATCGGCGAAACCACGTAATGCAGGTTTATCCCCGTATTGTGCATCAAATAAAAGGGGCCACGCAATTTTTTCATTATTGAAAGCTGTTTTGTAAAGATCATCTAACCAGCTGTTGGCGTCAGTTGTCCCCCACACCGTAATACCAGCGCGTTTATCTTCAGGAACAACCTCAATATATGCTTCAATAATTTCGCAATAGCGCTTCTTCTGATCAAGCGCAACGCTTTCAGTGAAGGTAGAAATTTTACTGTCAGGCCAATTGCTATACGGATTATTTATTGACACATCAAGTTCAGTTATTTTCACTTTTAAACCTTTATCAACGACTTTTTGCATTGCCGCTTTAATATCGTCAATGCTTGGGTAGTTCATAAATACGTGCATTTGGAAGCCGACACCGTCAATAGGAATGTCACGTGTTTGAAAATCAGTAATCATTTCAATTAATTTAGTTGTTTTAGCGTTGTTTTGATCAATGTTGTAGTCGTTATAAAACAGAGCGGCAGATGGATCTGCTAAACGTGCAGCTGTAAATGCTCTTTCAATATATTCAGCACTGTTTCCGCTTTTAACATAAAACGCTGAATCGGTTCTAAATGTGGAAGGATTATTATCATTAAGTGCTTCATTAACAACATCCCAACTTTTCACTGCCTCGCTCGCTTCAAAGTGGTCCACGATGGTAGTGACATGATTCTCTACCATAGTCAGAAAATCTGAAGCTGTTCCATTCCAATTTTTTATAAAGTCTGAAACTTGATAGCCTGAGTGCCATATCAGCGTGTGACCGTGAACAGTCATGTTTTTAGATTTTGCATAATCAACGAATGCATCAGCGTTAGTGAAAGTAAAATCACCCGCATTGCCATTATTAAATGGATGCAGAGACTTTACTTTCATGATGTTGCCTGCAGTCATTTGATTAAAATGTTTTTCAGCGACTGCTTTTTCAGATGCGTTGGTCAAAACGTTATAGCTAGGTGAGTCAGTATTGGATACAGCAACACCAATGGGGAATATTGCTAAATCTCTTAAGTGATCAACATTTGCAGAATAAATAGACCTGCTCGAAGCGCTGGAAGTAGCAAGGCTACTTGAGCTGCTGGGTGTAGCCGAACTACTTGAAGTAACGACTGAACTGGATAAGTACATTGAACTTGAGGAGCTTTTAGCCGAGCTCATGGGTTTTGATGAACCTCCACCCCCACCGCCGCAGGCTGATACCAGTAAACTAATAGCCAATAATGGAACCAGATTGATTTTGCACATATGCCGCTCTCATTGTTTATAGACTAGGCTTTTTTTGTTGTAGTTAATTAGACCATGAGCCCGCACCACTTGTATACATGATGTCCAGGCAGAAGTGTAAGGATTTATTAGTTGGTGAATTCACCATATTTAAAACATAGCTGCGTTTACGGCTTTACTTTAAATATTGAGTGTAGACAAAAATTGGCCATTAATAATGAAATATCCGATTTTGTTTCAATACTAAATTTATTAAGTTTTATGCTCGTTGAATAAGATGGGATTTTAAATTGAACTAGTGTAAAAAAGTCGTCTAAAAACGCAGATGTATGAAGGTGTGGTAGTTGCGATAAAACATAAGTGTTTAAACAAAAAATCCACTGACCCGTGAGAGGCAGTGGATTTTTTGTTAGTTAGCGCTTCGGATTACTGATTAGTACAAGCGATATCTTGTAATGCATCAGCGAATCCGCGTAATGCTGGTTTGTCACCATAACGCGCATCAAACAATAAAGGCCAGGAAATTTTCTCGCCTTCGTATTGAGAAGAGTACAGGCCGTCTAACCAAGTGCCTGCATCTGTTGTTCCCCAAACAGTGATGCCGCCGCGTTGTGCAGAAGGTACAACAGCTTTATAGGCAGCCACTATGTCGCAATATCTTTTCTTTTGTTCGAACGCAATTGCCGGTGTGAATTCACTTATCTTATTAGCAGGGTAGTTATCACAGTAAGGCTGATTAACCGCCACATCCAACTCGGATATTTTGACTTTCAAACCAAGATCCGCAACGCCTTTCATTGCCGCTGTAATTGCGGAAATACTAGGCCATCTCAAGCATACGTGCATTTGGAACCCTACACCGGTGATTGGCACATTTCTATTTTTAAAGTCGGTGACCATTTCCATCATCTTGACTGTTTTTGCATCGTTATTTTCGATGTTGTAGTCGTTGTAGAAAAGATCTACGTTTGCATCAGCTGCGCGTGCCGCCTGGAATGCGCGTTCGATGAACACTGGGCTGTTGCCGCTCTTGACGTAAAAGGGTGAGTTTTTACGGAAGTCAGATGGGCTTTCATCGGTGAGCGCTTCATTCACTACGTCCCAGCTTGCAATATTGCCTGACTCTTCAAAGTGATCAACAAGGGTGGTTACGTGGGTGTCCACCAAAGCTAAAAACTCTTCAGGAGTTCCAGCAAAATTTTTCATAAAGTTAGGAACTTGATAGTCAGCATGCCAAAACAGCGTATGTGCATGGATGGACATATTTTTCGATTTTGCGTAAGCAACAAAAGCGTCAGCATCACCGAAGTGATAATCGGCGATAGTGCCAGTATCATTGTTCGGGTGCATGTAGCTCATCTTCATAATGTTACCAGCCGTCATTTGGCTAAAGTGTTTCTCAGCAATAGCCTGTTCTTGAGTATTGGTGAGAATGTTTGTGGCTGGTGAGTCTGTATTGCCAACAGCTACACCAATTGGGAAGTCTGCTAAAGCCTTCAAGCTGGCAACACTCGCATTGTAAGACGAATAACTTGATGAGCTAGCACCAGCGGGCGCCAAAGTAATTTTTGCACTCTTGATGGTGATTGTACCTGCAAGTGGGGTAGAGCCAGCTGGTTTAACCTGGACCCCAATCTTTGTATCCTCCACACTTTGATTTAGCCTACCTTCTTCAAGGATTTTACAGGTCAATGTTGTATCAGTTGCATTACCGATTGTGCCATTGGGAGCCCAGCAGCCCCACTCAGCTGCACTACCATCCAAAACTTGCGCAAAAGGTTGAAGGTTCCCACCGCTGCTTTTGAAATCACTGCTCGCATTAACAACCAATTCAATTACTGCTTTTTCCAGGATAGTTCCTTTTGGAACGTCAAAAACAGCGCCGATATTATCAGCAAGTGCAGCAAAGGTTACGCCGTCATCTGTATAGGTAACGCCTGAGTTTCCGGTTCCATTACCACGCCAGCCGCTAGTCATGTCAGCAACTATTACCGTTACTGACGAAGAGCTGGAGGACGAGCTGCTTTCTACTACTGACGAACTGGAGGAAGAACTGCTTTCCTGAGATGAGCTCGAGGGAATTGGATTACCGGCCGATAGGGCTGAGCTGGACGAAGACGACGCTACAATGCTGCTAGATGAGGTTGCTGCTTTTGAACTTGAGCTTTTATGACTACCCCCGCTACTTCCGCCGCAGGCGGTGAGGACGAGGCTCACAGCTAAGATTGGAATTACTTTTTGTACTCGCATAGGAAAAACTCCGTTATTGTTATGAAAAATGTTGTAGTCAATTACACCATAAGGGGGCATGGTTGTATATAACTAAATGGCGAGAGAAGTGTAAGGATTTATTTATTTCGGCGTAAGCCTAATTAGGCGTCAATTGTTAATACAAATAAAAAAGCCGCTCTGAGTGGCAAGAGCGGCTTTTTTAGTCTGGAGGTCTATTAACCTTCCATTTCTTCCAATTTTACGCCTTTGGTTTCCTTCACCCACCAGATTACAAAAAACACTGAGAAGAGTGAGCAGGCAGCATAAATACTGTAAGCCCCTACCAAGCCCAAGCTTGACGCAAGCAACATTGGGAAAGTCCAGGTAATCAGGAAGTTAGCGGCCCACTGGGCGAAACCGGCGATTGCCAAGCCTGTACCACGGATTTGGTTTGGGAACATTTCACCCAGCATGATCCAGACAACAGGACCCCACGACAAGTTGAAGAAAATCACATAAAGGTTCGCGGCAATCAGAGCGGTCACGCCCATGGTGCTACTAAGAATCAGGCTGCCCTTATCATCTACCGGTGCGCCCAAAAATGCGAAAGCAACTAAAGCCAAGGTTATTGTCATACCAATTGAACCAATCAGCAGTAGTGGTTTGCGACCAATCTTATCCACGAAGAAGAAGGTAATGAAGCAGGCTGCGATTGAAACAAGGCCTGAACCAACGTTAATAAATAGTGAATCGTTTTCGGAGAAGCCTGCCGCCTGCCAAAGTACGGCGCCGTAATAGAAC
The DNA here is from genome assembly GCA_966096785.1 of uncultured Gammaproteobacteria bacterium. GTDB lineage: Bacteria > Pseudomonadota > Gammaproteobacteria > Pseudomonadales > Cellvibrionaceae > Cellvibrio. Next base: position 12,995 of record CBHTVU010000016.1, read on the forward strand.
ACGACGTTGATACCAACAAATTGTTGAAGTACCGCCAAACCAATACCTACCCAAACAATGGGTCGAATACGGCCTTTTGTTTTATCGATCAAATCGGAGAAGGCGGGTTTATGGTCATGGGCAATAGACTTATAGATTTCATCTACAGTTTGTTCAGCCGCTTTAGCGCCATAGAGTTTAGTAAGAACACCGAGAGCTTTATCTTTTTTGCCGCTGGCGACCAAAAAACGGGGGCTTTCAGGGATTATTAGAAGCGTCAGCAGGAAAATACCTGCGGGGATAATGCCGACCCAGAACATCCAGCGCCATGAAGCATAATCCATCCATAGCGGCATAGTAGAGCCTTTGACATTGTGTTCGGCAATGTAAGTTTTACAGGCATCAGCAGCTATATTTGCAGTAGCGCAAACTTCATGGCTAGCGGTTGAGGCGAGGTAATAATTACTTAAAAAGGCAGCAGTCAAACCTGAAATGATGGCGATTTGCTGGATGGAGCTGAGTTTGCCACGAAATTCCGCCGGTACTAACTCGCTGATGTAAGCAGGACAAATAATACTGGCGGCGCCTATGGCAAGGCCGCCGATGAGACGATAAATCACGAACTCTAGTGATGAACTAGCAATACCTGATCCCCAGGCAGACACTATAAAGAGTGATGCTGCAAGAATCAGAATGCCTCGACGTCCATAGGTATCCGCCCATGAACCGGCGAAGAACGCACCTACGGCACAACCCAATAAGATAGACGCAACGTTAAAGCCTGTCCCAGCCGACTCCGAGTCAAACGCTATTTTTAAACCATCAACGGTGCCATTGATAACACCGCTGTCAAAACCAAACAAGAATCCACCAATGGTGGCGATGATGCTAATAATAACGATGGAGGTCATATTTCTTTCGCTGGGATCCAGGGAAATATTCACCTCGTTGGTGGAGGATGATGAATGCATGGTGTACCTGCTTTTAAAATTATGGGTTATTGGAGCTATTGTTAAAAATCGACTATGTCCTTTATTCCGTCCTGCTACGGATGCGCGACCTTACCATAGGTGGACTTAGTAGCCTACGGGTTGCGCTCGCAAAACTATTTATTTTTGGGACTAGCGAATACAGTAATTACATGTGTCGCTTAAAAATGTAACACGGCAGAATTATGGTAAACCAATATGGTTTAATTGACTATATGTCTGGGGGCGTTTTCTGTCTCTTCTGTATCAATTTAGGAGGTATGAAAGCAAGGCTTGAACAGTTAGATTTCGAAAGAGAATCCGCTCTCGGTCAGCTGTTTGTAGGTTTCCGAATCGAATCTGTAAAGGTTGGCTGCGCGGTGCGGAACTCCCTTTTGTTTTTCATTGCAAGGCGTCAACAAATCCATCTTCATAATTTTGCGGCGGAAGTTGGGCTTGTCCAGTTTTGTATTTAAGATGGCTTCATATAAAGCTTGCAGCTGAAGAAGCGTGAACTTTTCCGGTAGTAAATTGAATCCAATGGGTTGATGGCAAACCTGATGACGTAGGAATTTTATCCCGTATTGGACAATTTCCGCATGATCATAAATAAGTTCGGGTAAGTGATTAACACTTTGCCAGCTTACGTCTGCCGCACTCTGGCCCGCTACTAGCGAATAATGTTCCGCACTTACTAGTGCATAGTAAGCGATGGTTACAACACGTTCTGTGGGGAAGCGGTTGACTCGACCAAATGTTTTGAGTTGCTCCAGGTAGAGTTGTTTGACACCAGTTAATTCTTCAAGCAAACGATATGCAGCATCGCGCAAATTTTCGTCGTAGCGAATCCAGCCGCCAGGTAATGCCCACTTACCTTGATGCATAGGGTCGGTTTGTTTAACGAGTAATATTTTTAACTCATCTTCGTCCAGTCCGAACACCAGGTTATCGATAGACAATGCCTTGATAACGTCCTGTGGCAAACTTAGGGGCTCTACGTGGCTGTGTGATGGTGACGCTAGGTTCTGCACTGTAAGATCCTGATAAAAGTGACGGTATCTAATATACTCTTGAATTACGTAATGTTTTGTTAATGTGGCACAGGACTCGCTTTTGCGTTGGTCTGGCGGCCTCATTGTAGCGACCATCGTCTAATTGTCTATAACAAAAATCAGGTAGTACGGGTTTGTTTTGGCTTGTGGTCAATGAGACAATAAGATATGCTAGTCGCAGTAGAAGAATAATGATTCATAGATTCAGCTGCTAAATGTTTATAATGGAATTTGCATTCTCATCACTTCACTTGGAAAGAGATTCATTATGTTGTTTTTAGGTATCGATGTTGGAAGTTCTTCCACAAAATTATCTGTACTTGATGGAAAAACTGGCAAGTCTCTGGGCGCTGTGTCTTACCCGGAAACCGAGTTGGCAATTCAAAGCCCCGAGGTAGGTTTCGCGGAGCAGGATCCTGAAGTATGGTGGGATGCTATCAAGCAAGGTACAGCTAAACTTTTTGCCTCAGGTAAGTTTGATAGCAAGCAAATTCAAGCAATTGGTATTTCATATCAAATGCACGGCATGGTTGTAGTCGATGCGCAACAAAAGGTGTTACGTCCATCAATTATCTGGTGCGACAGTCGCGCTGTTCCTCTTGGAAATGCTGCGCTGGCAGAGATGGGAACTGATTACTGTTTTGGTCATTTATTAAATTCTCCTGGTAATTTTACCGCCGCAAAATTGCGTTGGGTTCAAAAAAATCAGCCAGAAGTTTTCAGTAAAATTCATAAAGTTATGTTGCCAGGTGATTTCATTGCGATGAAATTAACTGGTGAAATCACCACCACCGCTTCTGGTTTATCAGAAGGCACATTGTGGGATTTCAAAGAAAATCGAGTAGCTAAAGAATTATTAAGTCATTGGGATATTGATGCGTCACTTATCCCGACCATAGTTCCAAGTTTTGGTGTACAAGGTACAGTCAGGTGTGATGTAGCTGCGGCTTTGGGTTTGGGCAATAACGTAAAAGTTTGCTATCGTGGTGGTGATCAACCCAATAATGCATTTAGTTTAAATGTATTGGAGCCAGGTGAAGTTGCTGCTACTGCGGGCACCTCTGGTGTAATTTACGGTGTAACTGATAAGCCTGCAGCAGATGTTGAGTCGCGGGTAAATACCTTTTTGCACGTGACTAATACTCCTGAACAAAAGCGTAATGGCGTCCTTGTTTGTGTGAATGGTTGTGGTCGTTTGTACTCATGGTTGCGCCAAACATTAAGCGCATCTGGTGCAACACCTTCTTATCCATTGTTGAATGGTCTTGCTGAGCAAGTTGCTATTGGTAGTGACGGATTAGTATTTCATCCGTTTGGAAATGGTGCTGAGCGCATCTTCCAAAATCAAAATATTGGTGCGCAACTGCGTAATCTTGATTTTAATCGTCACGGTCTTGGCCACATGGTTCGTGCAGCACAGGAAGGTATAGTGTTTTCGCTTAACCAGGGTTTTGATGTGTTGAAATCTTTGGGCGGTAGCTGTGATGTGGTACGTGCAGGCAAAGGTAATATGTTTTTAAGCGATGTATTTACCCAGGCATTTGCAAATACTACACAAGCTGCTGTTGAATTATTCGAAACAGACGGTGCAGAAGGTGCAGCGCGCGCCGCCGCTATTGGCAACAATTTTTATGCATCACCCAAAGAAGCTTTTGGCGGTTTGACCCGCTTGGGCGTTGTAGAGCCTAAATCCGCACTTTTATCGCAATACCAGGATGCCTATCAAAATTGGGTATCGCTTCTACCCAAAAACTGATTGAAAAAATTCATAAAAAATTATCCAGGTAACGCATAAATAATTTTTTATATCTTAAACTTTTATTTTACAAAAAGAGGTTAAACATCATGAGTATTGTTCTTGGCAGCAAAGAATATTTTCCCGGCGTTGGTAAAATTGGATTTGAAGGCGCGGATTCAGATAATCCTTTAGCATTCAAATACTACGATGAGAATCGCATAGTAGCCGGCAAATCAATGAAAGATCATTTCAAATTTGCAACTTGCTATTGGCACACTTTTAACGGTGCAGGTCACGACCCATTTGGTCCAGGCACCAAAATTTTCCCATGGTCGTCTACATCTGACGCACTTGGTCGTGCAAAAGAAAAAATGGATGCCGCATTTGAATTCATCACCAAAATTGGTACTCCTTACTACTGCTTCCACGATATCGATTTGATCGATGAAGGTAGCACTCGTGCAGAAACTTCCAAGCGTTTGCAATCAATCGTTGAATACGCAAAGCAAAAGCAAAAAGATTCTGGCGTGAAATTATTGTGGGGCACAGCTAACCTGTTCTCTAACCCACGTTACATGAATGGTGCGTCAACTAACCCTGATTTCAATGTTGTTGCTTATGCTGGTGCACAATTGAAAGACGCGTTGGATGCAACTATCGCATTGAACGGTGAAAACTATGTGTTCTGGGGCGGCCGTGAAGGTTACATGAGCTTGCTGAACACCAACATGAAACGCGAACAAGAGCATTTGGCGCGCTTCCTGACTATGGCTCGCGATTACGCTCGTGGCCAAGGTTTCAAAGGTGTGTTCTTCATTGAGCCGAAACCAATGGAGCCATCCAAGCATCAATATGATTTCGATGCTGAAACAGTAATTGGTTTCTTACGTCACTATGGTTTGGATAAAGATTTCAAATTAAACCTTGAGACCAACCACGCTACTTTGGCTGGTCACACTATGTGTCACGATATGCAGGCTGCTGCAAATGCTGGCATGTTAGGTTCATTGGATGCTAACCGCGGCGATTATCAAAACGCTTGGGATACCGATCAGTTCCCATACAACATCAACGAAACTGTTGAGATGATGTTGGTGTTGTTGCGCAGCGGTGGTTTGCAAGGTGGTGGTGTTAACTTCGATGCTAAAGCTCGTCGTAACTCTCCAGACTTTATCGACTTGTTCTACGGCCACATTGGCGGTATGGATACTTTTGCACGTGCATTGTTGATTGCTGACGATTTGTTGCAAAAATCTCCATTGGAAAAAATGCGTCAAGAACGTTACTCATCATTTGATGCAGGCAACGGTGCTGCTTACGAGCAAGGCAAGTTGACTCTGCAACAATTGGCGGATATTGGTAACGCTGGCGGAGAAGTTACTCTGCAAAGTGGTCGCCAAGAGTTGTACGAAAACATTATTAACCGTTACATTCGTTAATAATGCAGATGAAATTAGCAAGTTGTCTATGTACGAGGCTTGCTAATTGAATCAAGTGTTTATGTTTAAACTAGCTGCTGATCAGGTTAATCTTGATCGGCAGTTTTTATTTATAAGCTCAACAATAAATTTACACGCGTACAATCACTCCTCAATTAATAACGCTTGCGATATCAGCAGAGACTAATTTATGAAAAAAACTCCAGCTAACATATTTTTGACAATTGTATTGGGGGTGATAGTTAATTGTGTAAGTGTGGTTACGTTGGCGGAGACATCCGTATACAAAGATGCTAAGGCTCCTACCGAAGCGCGCGTTAAAGATTTACTTTCCCGCATGACCCTCGAAGAAAAAGTTGCACAACTTGAAACTATTTGGGAAAAAAGAAAGCAGTTAGAAACTGATGACGGTGAATTTACCGCCGAACATGCCAAAGAATTTTTAGGTTTGGGGATTGGTGAAATTGCCCGGCCTGCGGAAAATAAAAAAGCGCCAAATAAATCTGCGCTACAAACCGCTTTATTTACCAATGCAATTCAAAAATGGGTTGTTGAAAATACTCGTTTGGGTATTCCTGTTATTTTTCATGAAGAAGCATTGCACGGGCACGCTGGTCGCAACTCAACAAGTTTTCCCCAGGCGATAGGTTTGGCCAGCAGTTGGGACCCTGAATTGATTGAACAAGTTTATTCAACAATCGCACAAGAGGTTAGAGTGCGTGGAGCGCAACAAGCTTTGGCCCCTATCCTTGATGTGGCGCGCGACCCACGTTGGGGACGCATTGAAGAAACTATGGGTGAAGATCCTTACCTGATTGCAGCTATGGGAGTTTCTGCGGTTAAAGGTTTTCAGGGGCGCGACAATGGCGTTGCTAAAAATCACGTTATGGCGACCTTGAAACATTTGGCGGGCCACGGCGAACCTACCGGTGGTTTAAATACAGCGCCAGCACCCGTCGGCGAGCGGGGGCTGCGTGAAATATTTTTATTCCCGTTTGAGGCGGTAGTGAAATTATCTCATCCGCGCAGTGTGATGGCTTCTTACAACGAAATTGATGGCATACCTTCGCATGCGAATGGAAAAATGTTAAATGGTATTTTGCGCGGTGAATGGGGTTTTGATGGTTTACTTGTCAGTGATTATTTTGCAATTAACGAATTGGTTAATCGGCACCATCTTGCGGCCACACGAAAAGATGCAGCCTTCATTGCTTTTAATGCAGGTATAGATGTTGAAACACCTGATGCCGATTCTTATGCGCATTTGATTGATTTAGTTAAAGAGGGGAAAATTTCAAACGAGCAAATTGATATTGCTGTTGCACGCATTTTGCGTGAAAAATTTGCCTTGGGTTTGTTTGAAAATCCTTATGTTGAAACTAAAGGCGTTGATGAATTTGTAGGAAATTCAAAGCATCGTGCTCTGTCACAACAAGCCGCTGAAAAATCCATTGTACTTTTAAAAAATGAAAAAAATATTCTGCCACTTGATATCAAAAAATTAACATCAATTGCGGTCATTGGTCCTCATGTAAATGAAACTTTGCTGGGTGGCTATAGCGATGTTCCCAAGCAAACCGTGAGTATATTGCAAGGCATCAAAGAATATGTAGGTGGCAAGGTAAAAGTAAATTATGCGCAAGGTACTTTAATTACCTTGGATAAATGGACAGCAGGTGTTGATTCAGTCGCTGCCAATAGTCGTTCAAAAGAGCGCTGGAATACGGATAAAGTTGAGCTCGCCACGCCGGCTGATACCAAAGGCATGATTGAAGAAGCGGTTGCTGTAGCACAAAAAAGTGATGTTGCTTTAGTGGTTGTTGGTGATAACGAAGCAACTTCGCGTGAAGCTTGGGCCGATAATCATTTGGGAGACCGCACTGATTTAAATTTAGTGGGGCAGCAACAAGAGTTGGTGGATGCCGTACTTGCTACAGGCAAACCAACTATCGTTTTACTTATTAATGGTCGCCCACTATCGATCACCAAAATTGCTGAAACAGCGCCCGCTATTTTAGAGGGCTGGTATCTCGGCCAGGAAACAGGTCGTGCAGTTTCGCGAGTCTTGTTTGGTGATGTAAATCCTGGCGGAAAATTGCCAGTTAGTATTGCGCGCTCCGTGGGCCATCTACCGGTCTACTACAATTACAAGCCTGCCGCTAAACGTGGTTACGAATTTGCGGAAACTTCTGCGCTTTATCCTTTCGGTTTTGGTTTGAGCTACACGCAATTCGCATATTCTGATTTCAAGATCAGCAAATCTGAAACCAACGCGGGCGATGTTGTAGATGTCAGCATTGCGGTAACCAATACCGGAACTAGGGAAGGTGATGAAGTTGTCCAGCTTTATACTCACGATAAGGTTGCAAGTTTGACGCGTCCAGTGCAAGAATTGAAAGGCTTCAAGCGAATTAGCTTAAAAGCGAAAGAGACGAAACTAGTGACCTTTAGTTTGTCCACCAATCAATTGGGTTTCTACAATGCCGATATAAAGTATGTTCTTGAGCCGGGCGCGTTTGAAGTTATGGTTGGCTCTTCATCGCAGGATATTCGTGGTAGAGGTGAATTTTCTGTTACGGGTGATGTGGCTGATATTAGTCAGCACAAAGTTTATTTAAGTAATGTAAATCTAGTGAAAAAGTAAATTTGTAATAATGTTGAAGAATATGCATCGTTGATGCGCGTTTTAATTATTTGCAGGCCAGCGGTAGATGTTTTAAAGGCGTGTATGATAATTTTTTTTGGTCTTAGCAAAACCACTCACTTTTTATAGGATATTTAAAGGTAATTAACGTGAAATTATTTAGAAAATTTTTTAATTCGCATGAGACCTCTCAGTCAGTTTCAAAAATATTTACTTGTCCGTTGGCATGTATTATTTTGTTATTGTCTGCGTGCGGTGGTGGGGGAGGAAGCAGTTCGAAGTCCATCAACACCTCGTCTTCTACATGGCAGTCAGGTGTTTATAAGCCGCAGTCTACTTACGCAAATAAATGTGCGGTTCCGCGTACTGGAATAGATCCTAGCACTAACAAGTCTTTTGAGGATACCGAAGGCACTTTACTGGATGAGAAGAATTTCCTGCGTTCGTGGAGTAACGATACTTATCTTTGGTATAAAGAGATAGTGGATGTCGATCCCAGCAAAACTGCAGATCCTTTGGACTATTTTGATTTATTAAAAACAAACGCTACAACTGCATCAGGAAATCCTAAAGATAAATTCCATTTCACCTATAATTCCGCTGAGTGGAACGACCTGTCTGAGTCGGGTATTTCAGCCGGTTATGGTATGGAGCTATCATGGATCGATAATAGAGCTCCTCGTAATGTTGTCGTGGCATACACAGAACCAGGTTCGCCTGCAGCTGAAAAAAATGTGAAGCGTGGTGCCAAAATAATTTCAATTGATGGTTATGATTTTGTAAATGGAAATACACAGGCTATCGTTGAAAAATTAAATGCTGGTCTATTTCCTAAAGTATTAAACGAAGTACATACGATTGAAATACTTAACTTAGGTGCAAGCTCCACTGAAAAAGTTGTTTTAACTTCCTCAAGCATTACTAAAACACCCGTACAAAATGTAAAAGTATTTGATACGCCTACTGGTAAAGTCGGTTACTTTGTTTTTAATGATCATATCAAAACAGCCGAACGTGGATTGTATGATGCGATCAACCAGCTTCAAGGTGTTCAAGATCTAGTGTTAGATGTTCGCTACAATGGTGGCGGTTACTTATATATTGCTAGTGAGCTTTCCTACATGATTGCAGGTACCGCTACGCAAGGAAAATTTTTTGAAAAAACAACTTTTAATGACAAACATACAACGAAAGGTTTATTTGGCGAATCATTGGAGGCAACGCCCTTTTACGATGGTTCGCAAGATCTTGGAGCTTTACCTACATTGAATTTAAAGCGTGTTTTTGTCATAACTACTGGCGATACGTGTTCTGCAAGTGAAGCGATTATTAACGGTTTGCGTGGTGTAGATGTTGAAGTTATCCAGATTGGCTCTGCAACCTGTGGAAAGCCGTATGGTTTTTATCCGCAGGATAATTGCGGTACAACCTATTTTACGATTCAGTTTAAAGGGATAAACAGTGAAGGATTTGGAGAGTATTCCGATGGTTTTATTCCGCGCAATATCGATAATGGAAAAGACTTAATAAAAGGTTGTGCGCTTGGTGATGATCTTAGCCATCAACTTGGTGACGAATCTGAAAAAAATCTCGCTACTGCATTAAATTATCGCGCGACTGGCTCCTGTGTTTTGACAGTGAGTGACTCCAATTTTAAACTGCAAAAGACATCCGCACCTGATGAGCTATCTGATGTATACGGAACGCTTAATAAACCCTTGGGTTTAACTAATCGTATAATGAAATAAACGAAGTAATAAAAAAACCGCAGCTAGTCTGCGGTTTTTTTATTACTTTAAGATGCAATGGCTTTTCGTTTCCAGCCACTGGATACCAGCACACCTGCTAATACCAATACCATTCCCAAAATTTGAACAAGGTTAGGAATGGAACCAAATGCAAGGCTTACCAATAATGTAAACACCGGAACTAAATTAAAGGCAATAGCTGATTTTTCCGGACCCAAAAAATAAACACCTTTTAGCCAATAAATGTACGCCAAAACCGAACCGCAAACGCCCATGTAAATTAAAATACTGTGGGTTGTTAATGACAACTTGCTAATAGCTGAAATAGGTTGTTCAAGAAGCAGAGCGGCAATAATTAATGCAATTGCGCCGATGCTAACGGTCCAGCGCGCAAATTGTAGCGACGGAATATGGTTTGCGAATCTTTTTGATCCAACACTGTAAAGACTCCACACTCCACAGGCTAACAGCATCCATACATCACCGATGGCGCTGTGTAATAAACTGAAATGCCCTCCGGTGATCACAAAAGTTACGCCGATAAATGCGATTAACATACCGACATATTGATGAAGCTGAACTCTTGCTTTTAATAAAACAACAGAAAGCAGTGTGGACACCATGGGCGACAATGCCATAATCAGAGCCGCATTCAGTGCGGAGGTTGTATGTAGTGCTGTAAAAAATGCGTAATTGAATCCGAATACGCCTATGACACCTAGAGGCAAGAGTATAAACGCGTCACGCAAAACCAGTTTTGATTCTGCAGCGCCAAAACTAAAACGAATTACCCAGAATAAAACCAGCGCTATTGCAAAACGTTCAGCAGCTGCCGTTAAAGGTGTTACGTCAGCTGCCACCGCATGACCTGCGTTAAAATTACTACCCCAAAAAAAAGTACTTGCAATTACCATTAGCCATATGTGGCCCGATTGTGATTTCATTGATTCGCTCTACTGGTGTAAATTCTTTAAGATTGTCATTATAGAGCTAAGTCAGCGACAAGATGTAGTGACGTTTGTTGGTAATTTTTTTGTTATCTGTGCAACAGGGGTGATTAATGAAGGTAGAAAACTTTAATTTTTCTGATTATTGCAAGCGTATAGGTTACAGCGGCAATGTAAGAGCAAATGTGGAAACTTTAACTGCCTTGATGCGTTGCCAACTATTTTCAGTTCCATTTGAAAATCTGGATGTCCAAGCGGGAAAAATAGTTTCTATAGAGCCAACCGATATAGTGAATAAAATTGTTTACCAACCACGTGGCGGTTATTGCTATGAAGTAAATAGCCTATTTGCCATGGCGCTCACGTCTTTAGGTATAGATTATTACTTCGTTGGTGCGCGGCCCATGTTTTATCCTGCGCGTCGTCCGAAAACGCATATGGTTATTATTGCGAATATAGAGGGAGAAGAATATTTGTGCGATCTGGGGTTCGGAAGTTATGGTATACGCGCGCCCGTTCCCTTAAACACAATAAATAAAACCATTCAGCAAGATGATGATTTTTATAAACTCTCTTATGAAGATGGGAAAAATTATATTCTGCAAGCATTTGTGGATAATGAATGGGTAAATCAGTACGGTTTCGATTTATACCCTCATGAATTGCTGGATTTCGTGCCCGCAAATTTCTACAACTCTAAGAGCCCGGACGCTATTTTTGTAAAGCAAATATTGATAGTGAAATATAATTCTTCAGGTAGAAAGATTTTATCCGGTACACGTTATAAATCAATTGAACATGGAAAAGTTTATCAGCAGGATATATCGACTGATAAAATTCCTGAGATTTTAAAAAGTGAATTCGGACTAGTACAAGGTTGATTAATATTTAAAAACATGAAAAATTTTACCGAGGTCGATCCTTTCAAGCCTGAGCTAGTTGCTGCGCGAAAACGTGCAAAATTATTGTGTCAGCAACTAAATGCTTTGCGAGCGGATCAACATAAAGCACGCAAGCCTATCTATAAAGAATTATTTGGGCAGGTATCCTCAGCTTATATAGAACCCAATTTCTTTTGTGATTATGGAAGCAATATTTTTCTGGGTGAAAGTTTTTACGCAAATCATAATTGCGTCATTTTGGATGTAGGTGAGGTTCATATAGGTGACCGCGTTTTATTTGGACCCAATGTGCAGGTGTATACGACGACTCATCCCTTAGACCCTGCTGAGCGTGCCACTGGAAAAGAATTCCATGCGCCGGTACTAATTGGCGATGATTGCTGGATTGGTGGTGGAGCGATCATTTTACCCGGCGTGAGTATTGGTAAAGGTTCTGTAATAGGTGCTGGTAGTGTCGTCACTCATGATATTCCGGAGCAGGTTGTCGCCGTGGGTAATCCGTGTCGCGTTCTTAAAGTTGTCACTTAATAGCAACTAATTCTTCAAAATTTGCTTTTATGTACTATCTTAATTGTACTGATTTATTCGCTGGATTATTGGTACAAACTTGAATAGGTGACAACGATGAAAATAAAGAATATGTATTTTATGTGGGGTGTAATTTTCGGCGGTTTATTTTTTACATCAGTTTCTTATGCTGATAATGCGAAACAAACCTTCAAATGGCCTAAAGGTGCCAAGGCGGCAATCAGTTTATCTTATGACGATGCCCTTAATTCGCAATTGGATCACGCAATTCCCACCCTGGATAAATATGGTTTGAAAGGAACTTTTTACTTGCAAATGAATAGTTCCGCTATAGATAAACGCTTACCAGAATGGCGTGCGGCTGCAAAAAATGGCCATGAGTTAGCCAATCACACCATATTTCATCAATGCTCAAAATCCCAACCGGGTCGCGATTGGGTAGATGCAGGCCGTGATTTGGATAAAATGACCGTTGCGCAAATGAAAGACCAAGTCGTAGTCACAAACACCATGCTTTACGCAATTGATGGTCAACGCGAGCGTACCTTCACCGCACCATGTCTCGATAAATTAGCGGGTGGTCAAAATTATATTGATGCCGTTAAATCAGAATTTGTCGGGATAAAATCTGAAGGAGGTAGTGGTGTAGCGGAGGATATGAGTAAATTTGACCCTTATGCAGTGAGCGTACACTTCCCTAATAATTCGACTGCACAACAACTAATTGATATAGCAAAACAAGCGGCTGAAAAAGGCACAATCGCAAATTATACCTTTCACGGCGTGGGTGGTGATCACCTGGCTGTAACGGCGGAAGTTCATGAAGAATTTATAAAATATCTTGCAGCGCATAAAGATATTTATTATGTAGATACCTTTATCAACGAAATGAAATACGTGAAAACTCAGCAGAAAAAATAAGCTAATTTTATATGCACAGCCTTGCGCAAGGGCTGTGCATATAACGAGTTACGTTGCCCTCACTTAATCCCCGCAAATTCAAATGTTTAATCACCCCAACGTTTCAATAAAATGCTTGCATTCACTCCGCCGAATCCAAATCCATTTGAAATTGCATATTCAATATTTGCTGGTCGTGTTTTGCTGACAATATCGAGTCCGTCTGTTAGAGAATCGGGATTTTGCAAATTTAATGTGGGCGGAATAATTTGATCGCGTAGTGCTAGCGCAGTGAATATAGTTTCAATTCCACCTGCTGCACCGAGCAAATGACCCGTCGCAGATTTTGTGGATGTTATGGCTATACTTTTATCAGTTCCAAAAACATGTTTAATTGCTGCTAATTCGCCTGCGTCCCCAATCGGTGTTGAGGTGGCGTGTGCATTTAAATGTTGTACTTGCTTCGCATCGATGTTCGCCTGACGCAAAGCCATATTCATGGCACGCTTTGCACCAGCACCATCTTCAGGGCCGGAAGTGAGATGGTAAGCATCTGCGCTAGTGCCATAGCCAACAATTTCTGCGATAGGTTTTGCGCCGCGTGCGAGCGCATGTTCGAGCGATTCAATCACCAAAATTCCCGCACCTTCTCCCATCACAAATCCATCACGGTCGCGATCAAATGGTCTTGAAGCGGCTTCGGGTTGATCATTAAAGTTTGTGGACAGTGCTCGCGCTGCCGCGAACCCACCCAAGCTCACTGGGTGAATACATGCTTCAGCTCCGCCGCAAACAGCGACATCAATTTCTCCACTTCTGATCATACGTGCTGCATCGCCAACTGCTTGCACACCTGCAGCGCAAGCGGTGACGGGCGCGCCTATGGGCCCCTTAAACCCGTATTTAATGGAAACATGACCCGCTGCCAGGTTAACTAGAAATGAGGGAATGGTGAAAGGCGATAAACGTTTAACCCCTCGTGTGTCTACAGTGCGCACGGCTTCAGCAATCGCAGGAAAGCCGCCCACTCCTGACGCGATAATGGTTGCTGTACGCTCTTGTAGTTCAGCTGTTTTTGGTTGCCATTGCGCCTGTTGTAATGCTTCTTCGGCGGCAACTAAAGCTAACAAAATAAAACGGTCCATCTTGCGTTGATCTTTGCTGGACACTGTAGCGTCACAGTTTAAACCGCCGTGTGAATCCTCATTAATATCGGGAACAATGCCTGCAACTTTTGCATGTATATCTGTATATGCCAGGTCATTTAATTTTCGCAACCCGGACTTTCCAGCCAGCAATCTTTCCCATACTACATTGACTCCACAGCCGAGCGGGGAAACTATTCCCATTCCTGTGATAACTACGCGAGGGTGCATATTTGTCAGATTCATTTGCATCTCATTTTTAAATGATGGTCGTCATGTATAAATTATATGACGATCATCATGTATACTGTCAACCATTATTTAGTTTGGAGATGTTTAATGAGAGTTAGTAAAGAGCAGGCGGCAGAAAATCGCGAAAAAATTCTGAAATTGGCTGCATCCATGTACCGGGAAAAAGGTTTTGATGGAATTGGCATCGCCGATTTGATGAAAGCCGCTGGCCTGACACATGGTGGCTTCTATGGGCACTTTGATTCTAAAGAAGACTTGATGGCGCAATCCTGTACACGCGCTGTTGATGAACTTTTAACAGCGGGTGAATCCCGTGCGGAGAAGGGCGATCCTTTTTCAGCATTTATCGAATATTACTTATCAATTGGTCATCGCGATAACCCAGGCAGTGGATGTTTAATGGCAGCTCTGGGAGCAGATGCGTCTCGTCAATCATCCAAAGTACGTCAGGTGTTTACAGAAAATGCGCAACGCCTGTTGCAGGCTATGATGGAATTATTAAAAGGCAGGCATAAAAACGCAAAAAATCAAAGTGATACCAAAGCAATCCGTGAAAAAGCCTTAGTGACATTGTCAACTTTAGTAGGGGCACAGGTGATTGCTCGCGCGGTGGATGATGAAAAGCTGTCTAAAGATGTTTTGCAAAGTGCGGCGGCTTTCATATTGGAAAAAAACAAAAGTTGAGTTCTCTGGAAGTAATTTTTTAAATCAAAACCGTGTTAAGCATTTAATGGCAATCGCCGCTGCAGATGTTCTGTTTTCAACGTTTAATTTTCGAAATATTTGCTCAAGATGTTTGTTCACGGTTCGCGGGCTCATTTCCAAAATTTGTCCAATTTCACGATTGGTTTTTCCATTGGCAATCCACAGGAGTACATCCGCTTCGCGTCCCGTTACAGCGAACTGTTCTCTGAGGGCGTGAGTATCATCGGAAGGTTTATGAGGGTTGGATAATCGCAATAAATATTCGCGATTATCAATAAAATTAAGCATTTCGATTGTTAAAGGTTGTATGAGTTGCGACAATTTTAAATGATGCCCTGTCTCCGGTTTATGCTTCAGCCAATCCACCAATAAAGATGGCAAACGCTGACTTAAAGGCTCAACACCATTTTCGCTTATTGCGTTATCGAGTAATTGGTTTACTTGTGGTGTCGTCCATAATAATCGGCCGTGCAAATCGACCGTAAATAAATATTGTCCTGCCGTATCAAGAGCCATACGCGCGCTTTGCGCCATGCGTGCGTTGCTCAAATGAACGCGCATTCGAGCGATAAGTTCATCGGCATTGATGGGTTTAGTGACATAATCAACACCGCCAGCTGTTAACCCCATCACCACATGTTCGGTGTCGCTCAAACCGGTCATAAAAATAATGGGCGAATCTACGAGTTGTGGGTTCAGTTTTAATTGTTTACAGGTTTCAAAGCCATCCATATTTGGCATTATGGCATCGAGCAAAATAATATCCGGCTTAATATTTTTGGTAATGGTTAGTGCCTGAGAGCCTTCCAGTGCAACCAATACGGTAAAGCCTGCCTCCTCAAGTACATCGTTGAGCATATGAATGCTTTCAATGCTGTCATCAATGACTAATACAACGTTTCGTTGCGGCTTAGCGTTCATTACAAACTACTCCATATGTTTCCGGGTTTTCCGATTCTTCATCACATTCGGCGTCGATCCATTGAATAATTTTTTCAAATTGAAAATGTGTGGTGAATTGCGTTAATTGCTGGATAAATTGCGCCGATGCAAGCTGTTGTTGCTCAAGGTAATTAATTTTTTCCTGCAGACCTTTTTTGTGACCGATGCTTGCGAGATGAATAATGTCATCCAAATGTTCGCTTGCAGGTAATTCCAATAATTCAATATTTGCGTTCGTTAAACTCATTCGTTGCGGCAATTTGGTCGGTTCAGGGTTTTGTTCGTAGCGCCACTTTAGATTGAGTAATAATTGAATCTGATCCAGCAAGGCTTGAAGCTGAACAGGCTTGGTTATGTAAGCATCATGTAGTGGTGGTGATTCTTGCGGCTGATTTTTTCCTTCGCTGGCATCTGCAGACACCATGATAATAGGCGAGTTGTAATGTGCTTGACGCAATTGTTTCGCCAATTGCCAACCATTCATGACGGGCATTGAAACATCGAGCATAATTAAATGGGGGCGGTTCTCTAAAAATGTTTCATGCTCCAAAACCCTATGTGCATTTAGCGGATTATCGACTTCAATTATTTTAAATCCCAGGGGAGCTAATAATGCATGCATCAGTTGACGATGAGTTTGTTCATCATCTACCAACATAATCGTTTGTATATTTCCTTCATAGCCATAAATTGTTTGTGTCGGCGCTCGCAGAGGTTCCGCTAGCACATTAAGACTGGGCAGCATTAAACTTGCTTTAAATGTACTGCCTTCACCCAGTAAACTTTGTACAGCAAGATCACCGCCCATAATTTCGGTAAGTAACCGTGTAATTGTTAAACCGAGTCCACTTCCTGTCGCGGTGGAGCCAGGGCGACGCACTCTTTCAAAGGGGCGAAAAATTCGTTCCATATTTTCCGGCGCTATACCTTCGCCGGTGTCTTTAACCGTAAATTCGGCGACCTGATTACGGTAGCGCAATTTAAAAAATACGCTGCCTCGTTCTGTATATTTAATTGCATTCGATAACAAATTGATCAGGATTTGACGAAGTCTTTTCTCATCAGTCTTAACCTGATCTGGCAATCGGTCGCTACACTCATAAACAAATTGCAATCCCTTTGCTTCCGCTTGTAAGCGAAACATATTTACCAGTTGATCCATGAGTAACGGTAGCCGAACCTGATCTTTGTGCAAATCAAAGCGTCCGGCTTCGATTTTTGAAATATCCAGCAGTCCTTCAATTAAATCTGCAAGATGCTCGCTGCTACGGCGAATAACGCCCAACGCTTCTCTGCGATGGGCGGGCATGCCAGGATCTTTTTCCAAAAGTTGCGCATAACCCAAAACAGCGTTGAGTGGTGAGCGCAATTCATGACTTATACCGGTGAGGTAACGACTCTTGGCCTGGTTTGCGGCTTCTGCTTGTTCCTTTGCAAGTTGCAAGGCTTTATCGGTGCGTTCGTGCGCTTCTATCTCTTCCATAAGCAAGCGCGTTTGGCGTTGCGATTCTTCCTGCGCAACGTGCCTGCTTTCATGCGCGAGCACGAACAACCAGCTAACGACACCGGTGATAATGACCAATAAGAAAAACACTTTCCATAGTGTGTTTTCTAGCAATAGCGCCGTTTCACTATCGTGGATGGGCGTTTGAAAATAAATGAGCGAAAGTAATAGCGCAGACAAGCCATTTATAAAAATAACGAGCCCCAAAAATTGGCCAACTTGCGAATTAATTTTTGACGTTATAAATCTCGGTAAAAACAACGTAAAAAAATGTTGCAGCTGATCGCGATAGTTTCCACCCGGTTTGCAATGGTCGTGACAGCGGGCATCTAATGAACAGCACAACGAACAAATGTCTCCCGCGTAGGCAGGGCAGTAAGTGACATCTTCGTGTTCAAATTTATGTTCGCAAATACAACAAGTCACCGTGCTGTATGAATCGTGCGTATGCATAAATTTGACGCTTGGACTCGGACGGGCAAGGTAATACCTTCCTTTGGTAAGTATGGCGATGAGCGGTGCGGTAACTAATGCACAAGCCAGGGCAATAAAATGCGAAAGCGCCTGTGCAGTTTCGTTAAATAAACCGGCATGTGAGGCTATACCAATTGCAGAAGCCAATAACATTGCGCCGAATCCGACAGGGTTGATGTCATAAAGATGCGCGCGTTTAAATTCAATATGCTTGGGGCTTAATCCCAATGGTTTATTAATCACTAAATCCGCAACCAATGCTCCCAGCCAGGCTACGGCAACTATTCCGTAAAAGCCCAGCGTTTGTTCAAGCGCGCGGTATACACCAAGCTCCATAAGCAGTAAGGCGATAGCAACATTAAAAACTAACCAAACAACACGACCAGGATGATTATGCGTTAAGCGGGAAAAAAAATTTGACCAGGCAATTGAGCCTGCGTAAGCATTGGTAACATTAATTTTTAATTGACTGAGAATTACGAAAACTCCTGCGAAGGCTAATGCAACTTGCGGGGAGTGTGTGAGGTACCCAAAAGCAACCATATACATTCGCGTAGGATCTGCTGCTTCGCTATTAGGCACACCGTGATTAAGGGCTAGCACGGCGAGAAAAGATCCGGCCATTATTTTCACCGCACCAATTAAAATCCAGCCAGGCCCGCCCGCAATCAATGCGGCCCACCAGCGCCATTCTTTATTTTTTTTTGCGGGTGGTAGAAATCGTAAGAAGTCTACCTGCTCACCTATTTGCGCGATGAGTGAAAAAACCACAGCGGATGCAGCACCGAAAAATAAAATATTAATATTGTTTTGCGTCGCAAGGGTTTGCATGTTGCCAGAAAAATTTTCCCAATTTTCAACGGCACTTGCGTCGGTATAAATAATAAAAACAAACGGAATTAGCTGTAAAACGATCCACAGCGGTTGACTCCACAATTGAAAACGACTGATAACGGTGATGCCGTGTGTTACCAAGGGAATAATGGCAACGGAACTTATTAGATAGCCTAAGGCTAATGGAATGTGAAATAAGAGCTCCAGCGCCATTGCCATAATCGCCGCTTCGAGCGCAAAAAAAATAAACGTAAAGGATGCATAAATAAGCGATGTAATCGTAGAGCCGATATAACCGAAGCCTGCACCTCGCGTCATTAAATCAATATCAACACCGTATTTCGCAGCGTAATAGCTGATAGGAATTGCGGTTAAGAAAATAATTAGACTCACTACGCAAATTGCAGCTATAGCATTGTTGAATCCGTAGTGAAGTGTGATGGCTCCGCCTATAGCTTCGAGCGCAAGAAATGAAATTGCGCCCAGAGCTGTTGTGGCAACACGTGCATTGGACCAGCGCCGCGCGCTTTTTGCAGTAAAGCGCAGTGCATAATCTTCCAGCGTTTGGTTGGCCACCCACTGGTTGTAATTGCGCCTCACGCGAAAGATGTGTTGTTTTGCTGCCATGCCTTACTCGTATTCGTTAAGGTTTTTACTTCAACTTCAATAATGTTCAATCAGAGTGCTTCTAATAATTCTTGAGCGTTTAATTGGTGCGCAAAATTCTTATCGATGTTTGTGGCGCTTCAAATACCTGCTAAAAAGTGAAATTTTGTAGATTTGGTTGAGCTGTAATTCCATCGATTGTTAGTTCTCTTTCAATTCCCGTACCACAATACAGGCGCCAATCTGGTTACACCCTTCTTTATACAATAAGTAAAAATACGGATTAAGCTTTGATCGGGCTATGCGTTAAATGACGTAGCCTCATGCGCTATTTATCGAATGGGTTGACGAGTGGGATGTGCGTAGATTGCATGCTGTAGGCAAGATCATTTCTGTATTGAAAAGAGTCTTCCGCGGTTACGAATTCCCTTGCTCTATTACGTCTGAAAATTCATTTGAGGATAAACCATGAAGACATTATTTTTTAGCGGCGCTACGCACTGGAATCAAGGTGTGAAAGGAAGATCATTGGCTGCTACAGCAAAAACGCTTGGGTGCGTATTTACTATAGCCGCTGCATTTTCATTCAATTTTGCACAGGCTGCAGAAGTAAACACCACCGGTCTCGCTGTCACTGACAAAACTGTGAAGGTGGGCATTTTGCATTCGGTAACTGGCACCATGGCCATCAGCGAAACAGGATCTGTACAAGCTGAAAAATTGGCGATTGAACAAATCAACGCAGCGGGCGGTGTGCTCGGTCGCAAAATAGAATTTATTCAAGAGGATGGCGCGAGTGATTGGCCAACCTTCGCCGAAAAATCTAAAAAATTATTAGTCAATGATAAAACGGCCGCTGTGTTTGGTTGCTGGACTTCAGCATCGCGAAAAGCGGTACTCCCGATTTTTGAACAGTACAACGGCATGTTGTACTACCCAACCTTCTACGAAGGTTTGGAGCAATCGCCAAACGTGATTTACACCGGTCAAGAAGCCACGCAACAAATTATTGCGGGTATCGACTGGGTAACAAAAACCAAAGGCGCAAAATCTTTTTACCTGCTGGGCTCGGATTATATTTGGCCACGCACATCCAACAAAATTGCGCGTAAGCATATTGAAAAATTAGGTTTGAAAGTGGTTGGTGAAGAATATTATCCATTGGGTCACACGCAATTTAACTCCGTCATCAATAAAATTAAATTAACCAAACCTGATGTGATTTACGCAATTGTGGTAGGCGGCTCTAACGTAGCTTTCTACAAACAATTAAAAGCAGCAGGTATTGATATGACCAAAGAAAAGCCGTTAGTACTAACCATCTCTGTAACTGAAGATGAAGTTTTAGGTATCGGTGGCGAAAATATGCAAGGTGCTTATGCATCCATGAAATATTTCCAAAGCTTGACGAACGACAACAACAAGAAATTTGTTGAAGCCTTTAAAGCGCGTTGGGGCAAAGACGTAGTTATAGGTGACGTGACTCAAGCTGCTTATCTGGGCCCATGGTTGTGGAAAGCCGCGGTAGAAAAAGCTGGATCATTTGATGTGGATAAAATCAAAGCTGCATCGCCCGATATCGAACTTAAAACAGCACCTGAAGGCTATGTAAAAGTTCACGCCAATCATCACCTCTGGTCGAAAACTCGTATAGGGCACGCACGTCCAGATGGTCAATACGACGTGGTGTTTGAAACGAAAGAATTAATCGAGCCGGATCCATTCCCTAAAGGTTATCAGTGAGTTAATGAGAAGAGCCACCTTCCCTGAGTGGCTCTTTTTGTTTGGTCGGTTAATAGATTCCCCAGGTAAAAAAGTTGTTAATTATTTAAAGAGGATTAAGCGATGTTCGCTGAATATAGTACCTCCGATTTATTATCCATCTTCGCCATGCAGGGCGTGGCTGGGCTCATTTTGTTCTCAGTGTTTGTGTTAATGGCTTTAGGTCTCGCGATTATTTTTGGACAAATGGGTGTGATTAATATGGCGCACGGAGAGTTTATGATTCTCGGTGCCTACGTCACTTATTTAACGTCAAATGTTTTTTCAACCTATCTTCCAAGCTTATTTAGTTTTTATTTTATTCTCGCGATGATTCTCGCCTTCATTGCCGCAGGCACTTTGGGTGCCTTGGTAGAATGGGGAATTATTCGTCACCTTTATAATCGTCCTCTCGATACTTTGCTTGCCACTTGGGGTTTAAGTTTAATTCTTCAACAGACTTATCGCAGCGTGTTTGGCGCGCGCGAAGTCGGTGTGACTTTACCGGATTGGTTGATGGGCTCGGTGCATTTAACAGAAACGATTGAGCTTCCAATCAACGGATTATTTGTGATGTTGTTAGCGCTTGGTATTTCGACTGCGGTGGGAATTTTAATGTATCGCTCGCGCTGGGGAATTCAAGTGCGCGCGGTTGTGCAGAATCGCCCTATGGCGGGTGCAGTTGGAATTAACACGGCTAAAGTGGATCGCATTACCTTCGCATTAGGTTGCGGAATCGCAGGTGTTGCGGGTAGCGCATTTACCATGATTGGTTCAACAGGCCCGACATCCGGTCAACTTTATATTGTGGATACTTTTCTCGTCGTTGTGTTTGGCGGTGCGACAAGTTTGCTCGGCACGATTGCGTCTGCATTTAGTATTTCGCAAGCACAATCAACAATGGAATTCTTTATGAGTGGTTCCATGGCCAAAGTGTTAACGCTCCTGTTTGTGGTGCTAATTTTAATGTTGCGCCCGCAAGGTTTGTTCACGTTGAAAGTTCGTCGTTGAGGAGTTCATCATGTCTTATCAAGGCTTGGCATCGCTGTTTCCCAAAAAAGAAATTTCCGGTTTTGTGGTACTGGCAGTTTTATTAATTCTGGTGCTGCCTTTAACGCTGGATATTTTTCGTTTGAATTTAATTGGAAAATATTTAACTTACGCGTTCGTCGCCATTGGTTTGGTTCTGTGCTGGGGTTACGGTGGAATTTTAAGTTTGGGGCAGGGGGTATTTTTTGGTTTGGGTGGTTATGTAATGGCGATGTTTTTAAAACTGGAAGCATCCGATCCTATTACCACCAAAATTCAGTCCACACCAGGCATTCCGGATTTTATGGACTGGAACCAAATTACCGCATTACCGTTTTTTTGGAAACCTTTCTACAGTCTTCCTTTTACAATTGCTGCCATTATTATTTTGCCGAGCATCATCGCTTACATAGTCGGTGCGGCCATGTTTAAACGGCGTGTAGGCGGTGTTTATTTCGCAATCATTACCCAAGCGATTGCGGCTATCTTAACGATTTTAATTATTGGACAACAAGGGTATACCGGTGGTGTAAACGGTATGACTGATTTGCGCACACTACATGGTTGGGATATTCGTACCGATAACGCCAAATACATTCTCTATTACTTTTGCGTGTTTATGTTGTTTGTGTGCCTAGCGGTCGCACAGTTTGTGCGTAAAAGTAAATTTGGTCGATTGTTGGTTGCCATGCGCGACAAAGAAGATCGTGTGCGATTTTCCGGCTACGATGTTTCAAATTTTAAAATATTTGTCTTTTGTTTGGGTGCTGTCTTCGCTGCAATTGGTGGAGCGCTTTTTACTCTTCAGGTAGGTTTTATGTCGCCAACGCTAGTGGGCATAGTACCTTCAATTGAGATGGTAATTTTTTGTGCCGTAGGTGGGCGCATGTCAATCATCGGTGCTGTGTACGGAGCTGTAATAGTCAATTGGGCGAAGTCGAGCTTGTCTGAAAGTTTTCCGGAATTGTGGTTGTTTGCACTTGGCGGATTATTTATCGGTGTGGTGATGGCTTTTCCAAATGGTCTTGCAGGTTTGTATAACACCTGTGCCGCACCAAAAATTGATCAGTGGATTAAGAATTTCCGATCGCCAAAAAAAACTCTCAGTGAATCCAGAAAAGCAGTTGAAATAGAAAAACCACCTGCCAAGCATGATGCAAAGGTTGTGAGTAAGACTGAAACGACTGGCACCTCCATTCCATCCATAACCCAAGGAGTTCTCCATGAGTAACAACACAGATTTTTTGTTAGCGGTGGAAGGGCTCACAGTTTCTTTTGACGGATTTAAAGCAGTAAATGATCTAACGTTTTATGTGGATGAAAATGAAATCCGCGTAATTATCGGCCCGAATGGAGCAGGTAAAACCACTGTACTTGATTTAATTTGTGGTCGTACAAAGGCAACTGAAGGCTCTATTAAGTTTCGCAACAAAGAGCTAACGAAATTAAAGGAGCACGACATTGTTAAAACCGGTATTGGCAGAAAATTTCAAACTCCATCCATTTACGGTGATCTCACTGTATTTGAAAATCTTGAAATTTCTTTTCCCCG
>CBHTVU010000017.1:0-35878 GCA_966096785.1 uncultured Gammaproteobacteria bacterium
GACACGAGGATTTTCAATCCACTGCTCTACCGACTGAGCTATCTGGGCGTGTCCTTTGCAGGCTAGCTGCAAGAGGCGCGTATTAAACCTGCTCGGGGGTTTTGAGTCAATACTGAGAGCTGAAAAATCTCCTTTTTTATCAAGGGGTAATTAAATCCCATACCATTTTCCAACCAATTGCATATTTATTGCGCGATCACGCTTTTGACGGGGGAACATAACCTTCGGCTTGGTCATATTGGTCGCCGGACAAAAACTTGAGCATTTGGTCATTGAGATAAACGCGAGTGCCCATGTCCATCATATTGAGCCGCTTTTCGTTGATCAGCATGGTTTGATGTGCCATCCATTCCTGCCAGGCTTTTTTGGAGATATTGTCAAAAATATCCTGCCCTTTAGTACCAGGATAAGGAGGCACATCAAGCCCTTCCAATTCTTCTTTATATTTTCGGCAAAAAATGAGTCGAGCCATGAGGAATTCCTATTAAGCAGTAAAGCGAAAGTACACAATAAACGTCGAAGCTGCGCATTCTATGTGGGTTAGCGTCGCGGGTCTAATTGACTGAGTTTTTCTAGCAATTTTTTTACGGGAGCTGCCAAGCCTAATGCTTCTGGTTGATGCAGGCTATACCAATGATTTCCACCGCTCGCTACACCCAATGTTGTTTTGCCCAGCTGAATTAGTACTGGGGTGATATCCAAATGATAATGACTAAAGGTGTGCCTGTAAGAATTCCAAATTTCCGAATTAATAACCTTGCCAAAATTATCTTGTGCATGAGTGTGAGCGTCAGAATCTATCGATAATTCTGGAAAACTCCACAAGCCTCCCCAAATTCCCTGCGATGGCCGTTGTTGCAATAAAATTTCACCGGACGAATTACGTAGCATTAATAATTGTACTGATTTTTCTGGCAAATCTTTTTTCGGTTTTTTTCCGGGATAACGGGTTTGTTCACCTTGCGCGTAAGCTATGCAACCTTCTTGCAGCGGGCATTGGTCGCATTTCGGTTTGCTGCGCGTGCACACAGTTGCGCCCAAATCCATCATCGCCTGGGTGTAGTCATTGCAGCGCTTTTTTGGTGTATAGGTTTCAGCAATTTCCCACAATTGATTCAGCGTATCTGTTTGACCAGGCCAACCATCCACAGCGTGATAACGAGCGAGAACACGTTTAACATTTCCGTCTAAAATCGCAGCACGTTTTTGAAATGCGATACTAACAATCGCTCCCGCTGTTGAGCGACCTATTCCCGTTAATTCACTTAATGCTTCCACTGTATTTGGAAATTCACCACCGTATTGCGTAACAACAGTTTGCGCACAACGATGCAAATTGCGCGCACGCGCGTAATAGCCCAAACCGGTCCATAGATGTAAAACTTCGTCTATAGGTGCAGCAGCAAGGCTTTGCACTGTGGGAAACTTTTTTGTGAAACGCTCAAAGTACGGAATGACCGTAGCAACTTGCGTTTGTTGCAACATAATTTCCGACAACCACACGCGATAGGCTGTGATGTTGTGTTGCCAGGGCAGATGCTTGCGCCCATGTTTGTCAAACCACTTTAAAACGGACTGCGAAAATGTTGTTGTCATTGCTCGGTTTTTTCTTCTTTTTTCTTGAATAGATTTTTAAGTGCATTTTTAGCCTTTTCGGCACCGCCCTCACCTAATTTTTCTTCCAGTTTTTGTTTGAGCTGCTCTTTCTTAGCCTCTGCTTTTTCGCCATATTTAGCTTTTAATTTGTACTCGGCAAAATCTTTAATAACGGCATTCAGCATATCTTTGTCCGGGCGACAATCTTGTGCGGGACTCATCTCGGCATATTTTCCTTTGCAGCGCAATAAACTCATACTGCGTTCTGCCCAATAATTGCTTTTCACAGAACAGCCATTGGTGCTAGTGGTAATGCTCGTCGGAGTGTCAGCTGCATCGCGAACCAATTTTAAAGGCAATGAAAAATCATAGCTGCCAGTGGCCAAATTAATATTACCCGTTGAGCTCAACAATAATTTTTCAACACCTGCATTTAAACTATCGATAGTTACCACACGTTTTGCAACAGTCAGTTTGCCTGTCAATTCACGCATTTCGGTATAGGTATTCCATGTTTTTGCTTCTTCACCGCTAACGTCTTCGCGATTTACTAATGCAATGAACTTACAGAATTGTTGCTCAACATTCAGCGGTGACAATCGAACTTTCGCACCTGAAAAGGTTGCGTCGGCTGTCAGGGAATCCATAATTTGGTTGGTTGTTATACCTGTAGTTTGCCCACGTGCGTTGGCTTGAATAGCACCGCTAAGATGCATACTTTTGTCCAATTTTTTTGCTTTCAAAATCGGTTCAACTTCTACGCCTTGTAGCACAACCTCAAAATTAATGTGAGCGGCTTGGCTACGGGAATCAACTTCCGCTTTTTGGTGAATGTTTCCGGAAAAAGCGTTCGCATTAATTTGCTGTTGCAGAACTCCGTTTTTCGCGTTAATCGTTAACATGGCTTTTTCTAAGGTTAGATCGCTGAAAATAAATGTTTGAAAGCCTAGCTTCAAGTCTGCTTTTAGTTTGCGTAGCGTATCTACGGGAATCAGTGGCTCGTCGCCAGTAGCTGTTTTTGCCGCAATCGGTGCATTTTCATTGGCCTTGGGAGCGAGATAATCATCTACATTGATAGCGTCCCCCTGCAAATCTGCGGTGATAGATTGAGTTGCGAAATCGTTTATCGCCAGCTTCCCTTTAAGCTGGGTTTTATCCAGGTGAATATTTACCGCGTCGAATGCCAGGCGTTTTTTATCGCCGTCAAAATTTCCTTCTAGACTAACCTCAGAAAGAGCGTTTGTATTAGCCGTTTTATGCTCAACACCAAAGACCGATATTAATTGCTTCAGATTAAATTTATTAAGCGACATACGACCTTTATAGCTCAGGTTATTTTTCACATCATTCAGGGTTAAGGAGTAGTCCAATTTGACGCTTGCTGAATTCGCCGTTTTGAGATCCAGAGTCAGCTCGCCTTTATCAATCGCGACAGAGCTTCCACCTTTGGCGATGGTGATATTGCTGTGTAATCTACTGTTGATATTGGTAGGCGTAGATTTATTTTTCGTTTGTGAAATCTCAGTGTTCGCTGAAAAATCCAGGGCGAAAGGTTCACCGCTAAGATTAACGTCGTCAGCATCCAGGTTCACATTGGTGAGCAAAAATTTTTGTCCGCTGGGTAAATTGATATAAGTGAGTTTGCTATTGTGCACGCTAATTTCTTCAATCGATATTGAGGGCGTTTCGCCACTCGCTGTTGCAGCGGGTTTTTCCGTTGTTCCAGGTTGCTTTTTCTTTAGCAAACGTTCCCAATTCCCTTGACCTTGCTCATTAACAATTAAATCAATAACAGCCTCGTCAACGATAATATGTTTGATTTGAAAATCGCCTTTCAAGAGGGGAATAAATGCTACGAGGAAACTCGCTTTTTTCACGCTGGCGATGGACTCTTCCGGCGTATCTACACTCGCAACAGATACTTCATTCACTGCTACGCCAATAGATGGCCAAAATGCCCAACTCAAATCGCCACGCATATTAAGTGCGATACCCTGCTCCTGTGCCATCGCTTGAATACGTGGTTTAAAGGTATTTGCGTCCACCAGCAGTACCGCAATGATTGCAGCGCACACAATAAACGCAAAAATATAGCCGATAATTTTCAATGCAGATTTCATAATCATTATTTCTCCGCTCTGGATGTACTATCTAAACCTTCGCAATAGGCAATAGTATGCCCTGTTTGTCGATCAGTGTAATTGTGCATGAAAATTCACTTGGATTAGCACTCGTTCCAACTCACTCAACTGATTGAAAATTGTCCGCAGATGAGACAACTTGAAATAGCATTTTTCAACTGGTACAAGCCGGCACCGCTCGTTAGAATAGCGCCCTCTCCTTCTAATCCGTCCACCGGAGTAATTCATGGGTTTTAAAACCGCGCTCTTTGCAACGCACCAATCAATGGGCGGAAAACTAGTCGATTTCGGCGGCTGGGACATGCCGTTACATTACGGCTCCCAAATTGAAGAGCATAACCACGTTCGCCAGACGACGGGGATGTTCGATGTATCCCATATGACGGTAGTCGATGTTAAGGGTAAAGAAGCCAAAGCCTATCTCCAATATTTACTCACCAATGACGTGGCGAAAATCGAATCGGTTCCCGGCAAGGCACTTTACAGCGGCATGCTCAACCCGGACGGCGGCGTTATTGATGATTTAATTGTTTACAATATGAGCGGTTGGTTCCGTACGGTGGTTAACTGCGGTACACGTGAAAAGGATCTAGCGTGGATGACCAAAATTGCAGCTGATTTTAAGGTAGAACTTATAGAGCGCCCTGATTTAGCGATGATTGCTATCCAAGGCCCTAAAGCTATAAGTATTACCAAGTCCGTGGTGTCTCCAGCGCGAAGCCAATTAATTGATAACCTAAAAGTATTCCAAGGTCTTGCCGATGGCGAGTGGTTTATCGCCCGCACCGGTTACACCGGAGAGGACGGACTGGAAATTATGCTGCCCAACGATGAAGCTGTCGCTTTTTGGCAAGCATTAAACGCGGCAGGAGTACCTCCATGTGGTTTGGCGGCGCGCGATACCCTACGTCTTGAAGCGGGTATGAATTTGTACGGGCATGAAATGGACGACACGGTGTCGCCTCTTTTTGCAAATATGGGCTGGACAATTGCATGGCAACCGAGTGATCGCCAATTTATTGGTCGCGAGAAAGTGGAAGCAGAAAAAAATGCAGGCCCAGCATTTAAATTAGTGGGCCTGGTATTGCGGGAGCGCGGGGTCATGCGTGCCGATCAAGTGATCAGTGTTCCAGGTACAGAGCAAAAAGGCGTCATCACCAGCGGTACTTTTTCACCAACTTTAGGCTATTCTATTGCCTTGGCAAGAGTACCTGTAAGCATAGAAAATCAATGTTACGTAGACATGCGCGGCAAACAAGTTTTGGTTGATGTAGTCGCACCTAATTTTGTACGCAATGGCAAACCGCTGATTTAACGAATAACTTTTAACGAATTCAAAATAGTAGAACACAGGAAAATATCATGAGCGACATTCGCAAAGAATTGAAATATCTCAGCAGCCACGAGTGGGCACGTGTTGAAGAAGACGGAACCGTAACTATCGGCATTACCGATCACGCGCAAGAAGCTTTGGGCGATGTAGTATTTGTAGAAACACCGGAAGTCGGCAGCCATGTTTCTATTGGCGAAGAAGCCGGGGTTGTTGAATCTGTAAAAGCTGCTTCTGATATTTATTCGCTTGTAAGCGGCGAAGTTATTGCGGTTAACGAAGCACTGGCGGACGCACCGGAAACCGTCAATGCGTCCCCTTATGATGAAGGTTGGTTCTTCCGCGTACAACCCGATGATTTATCTGAACTCGAAGAAGCTCTCGATGCACATGATTATCGCGAGCTGATTGAAAGCGAAGAATAATTTTTCTCGCAACGAAAATAAAAAAACGCAGCCGAGGCTGCGTTTTTTTATGAAAAACCTTAATGAAAAACAATTACTCTGCAATCGAAAAGCTTTTTAAATTCGCTGCTGCTCTGCGCAAAATGCCCTGATCCTCTTCACCGCGAACACCGCTAAATGCCACAATCAAACGCTCGCCGTTTGCCGTCTTTGCTTCAAGGCCGCCCAGCCAACCGATAAATTCTGGATGTGGAATTCCATAATCCTCATGATTTAATTCGTCGTTATAGACTAATTTTTCGTAGGTGCCCGTCGCATAACCTGTGCGCCACACTTGCAAGGCTTTTTTGGTAGCAACCTGCGCAATCTGTCGTTGACGAACAGGATTACTTCCATACATACGCACAACCGTATCGCCCTCCGCATTCATCACACACAGCACACAATTGCCATTGGCAATTTGCATTTCTTCTGGAACTGCTAAAACATCGGGCAACAAGCGTTCAACTTCATCACCAATAGCATTGCACAGCGATTGAAACTCGAGTCTATTCATTAGTAAACCTTGATGGAAATAATAGAAAAATAAAATGATTGAACTAAATAGATAGCGCGTTCGACATTATTTTTATTAAACGCCCCTCACCTTGTGCCTTGATGTCAATTAGTACATCCGCTTCAGGCAATACACCTTCACCGCGCTGAGGCCACTCAATTAGACAAAGATTGCCTTCCGAAAAATAATCACGAATACCCATGTATTCCAATTCTTCAGGGTCACCCAAGCGATACAAATCGAAATGATAAACACGGCGGCCCGCAAAAACATATTCTTCAACTAAAGTATATGTTGGACTTTTTACCGCACCAGTGTGACCAAATGCGCGCAAAATTCCGCGCGATAAAGTCGTTTTACCTGCACCCAAATCGCCATGTAAAAACACACAAAGCGATTCAGGTTGTGCATTAAAGGCATGCCCCAAACGCTCACCAAAAGCGACCATATCTATTTCATTGGCGATATAAAATTCTTCTGTTTTTTTGTGTGCAGTCATTCTTTCCACTCACTATGTTGCAACACAACACGATAGCCATCCACATCTTCAAATGTGCGCCCAAGAAGATCCCAATAGGGGTTATAAGATGCTACAGAACTGAAACCTGCTTCCAGTATTTTTTTACAAGCATTCGTAAACGTATCTTGATCAGCAATATAAAAAACCAGCAAGTTATCCTGCGTGGAAGCCCTACCAACTTGCGTGTTGTGGTGATGAGTAAATTCGAGATGATAGGCATGGGACGGATGACCAATAATCACACCATCAAATCCATTGTGATCAGAAAAATGGCCCAGCATTTCGAACCCTAAACCTTCCATATACATTCGACTCACCGCCGCCAAATTATCCGTAGCGCGCGCGATTCTTAAAACACAGGTTTTCGGAATCATATAAAAAACTTAAACCAGCAGCTGACTAACGTAAGGAATAATATCGGTGGCCAATAATCCGCGCTGGCCAACTTTTTCTGCAGCTAAATCGGCGGCATTTGCGTGCAAGGTTGCACCTAATTGCGCAGCTTCTTCCACAGACAAACCTTGCGCTATCAATGCGCCTAAAATTCCGCTAAGCACATCGCCCATGCCTCCCGTTGCCATGCCGGGATTCCCATCGGTGACGACGCCAGTGATCCCAGATTCGCCTAACACCAGGCTGCCAGCGCCTTTCAAAATGACCGCTCCACCAAACTTTTGTTGGATGCTGGTAATACTCGCAAAACGATCTGCATTAATCGCTCGCGTTTCTACACCCAATAATCGCCCGGCTTCGCCCGGGTGAGGCGTGAATAGCCAATTCGCGCGCGGCTCTGGATTTGGTAGAACGCGACCTTCGGCGATGATATTGAGGGCATCCGCATCCATCACCAGCGGCAAACCAGACTTCAATGCCTGTTGCAACATTTGCTCAGACCAGGGCGAACGGCCTAAGCCTGGGCCAATGACGATCACGGTTGGACGAGTCAGTAAGGCTTCCAGTTCTTGGCCTGAAACCACACCTCGCGCCATAATTTCAGGGCAACGCGTAAGCATTGCGGTCACGTGTTCAGGTTGCGTGGCCACACTAATTAAACCTGCACCCGCACGCGCAGCGGCCTCGGCGGCCATAATGACAGCGCCGCCATAACCTTTATCGCCACCTATTATCAACACGTGGCCAAAATCACCCTTGTGCGCATCAGCTTTGCGGGCTGGTAATAATTCGAGCAAATCGATCAAGTAGAGCTGTTCAGTTGAGGCTAGTTCCTGTGAATAGATATCTGCCGGAATTGCTAAATCTGAGAGGAATAACTCACCACAAACTGCTGGGCCGGACCCTGTTACTAAACCACGTTTCAGGCCGATAAAACTGATAGTGAGATTTGCCGTTACCACTGCGCCTTGGGCAGCGCCCGTGTCGCCATTGAGACCGGAGGGAATATCTATCGCAAGAACCGGCAAGCGGCTCGCATTAATCTGCTCAATAGCCGCTTCAAACTCAGGTCGCACATTGCCTTGCAAACCTATACCCAAAAGCGCATCCACAATGACACCGGATTCGGGTGCTTGAGCTTGTGCCCAGGGAATTATGGTCACACGCTCCTGTACCGCAAACTCATAGGCGGTAAGCGCTTCACCGCGCAATTTGTCACCCGCCGTAAGTTGGATGACCTGCACGGGAATCAATCTCTGTGCAGCCAATGCCGCCAACACATAGCCATCGCCGCCATTTTTGCCTGAGCCGCAATAAACAGTAATAAGTTCTGGCGAAGGATAATGTTCCAACAGTAAATCAAACGCAGCGCGACCCGCACGTTTCATCAATTGAATACCAGGAATGCCACTGGCGATAGCCGCAGCATCCAATGCGTAGACCTGAGCCGTTGTGTAGAGGGCATTGTTAGATGCGGAGATTTTCATAAGGCGCTCAAATAAGGACAAAAAAATGTCTGAGGGGGAATCTAATGGTGGGCGATTATACGCAAGTTGATTGGGCTGTCGAAGCCGGATTTTTATCTCTGCAAGATTCGCGCAGCGGGATAATTG
This sequence comes from uncultured Gammaproteobacteria bacterium, assembly GCA_966096785.1. Taxonomy (GTDB): domain Bacteria; phylum Pseudomonadota; class Gammaproteobacteria; order Pseudomonadales; family Cellvibrionaceae; genus Cellvibrio. Next base: position 8,554 of record CBHTVU010000017.1, read on the forward strand.
AACCTATAGTTAGAGCAACCAACAGTTACAACAACTAACAGCTTGAACAACCGGAAGCTGGAAAACCTATATTCCAGGCGACAGTGACAAAACTGTGTTGCCTATTCGAATCGGCGGCTACACACCCAAGATGCAGGCAAACTTCACCCTTCAAAAAATTATTGGCGGCGACGCTGCGCAGCTTGATCAACTTTTTCAAGTGGCAGCAACGCCAGCATCAGCGTCTGTGTTGCGCAACCATACCGCAGAAAAAGTGTGCGGATTTTTATTAAAAACCGAACAGTTTGACGTAAGCCTCACGCTGCATATTAATCTGTTACAAAGCGCACTCGCACCCAAGATTGCACAAGACGACGGTTTCTACTGCAACCCGCAAGACCCACTGCGCCAACTGATGCTGGTGTTGATAAGTCGGGTCAGCAATTGGTACCCACGCGAGTCCAAATCAAGCCAGCAATTTTTTGAGAAATTGACCTCACTATCAAATATGGCTGACCAAAGCGCGCGCGAACAATTTATTGCTGCCAGCAAAGACTTTCAGCAATGGCTCGACACTGAAGATAAACGCTCCACCATGCTTGAAAAACGTTTGTGCGAAACTGAAATAAATTCCTTCAAAACGCTCAGCGCAGAATGCAAAGTGCTGGATCTCATTAATACCGCGCTGGCACAAAAGCCCTTTCCGGTTGAGCTGCACACAGGCATTACTGCCACGCTCAAAAGCGAACTTTTGCACTCCTATTTTATTACGGGTAACGACAATCCATTTTGGAAAACCTGGCAGCGTTTATTACCATCGCTCGGCAGTATATTTTTAACCATTGCCGAACCGGAAATGAGCGCTGAAGATTCCCAACTGCTCTACCGCACTATACCCGCACTTTTGAATGAACTCGAACGAAGCCTCAATATTCCTATCAGCAATCCGGAAACTTATCGTCAATGGATTGAAAATTTAAGTGAACAATTGATGCTGACGATAAAGAAGCAACCTATTCACTGTGAAGTGTTTAATGCACTCAAGTACCCGGATAACTTTCACAATCTCAATGCCCGAGTGACTGCTGACCTACTGCAGCAAAGTAAAAATATCCAAGAGGGCGAGTGGATTTTATTTCACAACGAAGATAAAAAAATCGTGCGCTGTAAGCTCGCTCTTAAAAATACGGAAACTAATCAATTGCTGTTTGTGGATGATACAGGCCGGAAGGTAATGAATAAGAGCATGCAGGATTTCGCAGCCTGCCTCTCCACCGGCATAGCAAAGAAAATGCCGCAGGTAAACACAGAAGAAATTATTGCAAAAACCATTCAAGCCTTGATTGATCTATACGAGCAAAAGAAAAACCAGATCCAGGCGCAAAAAAATGCCAGCGACACAAAAGCTCTGGCAGATGCTCAAGCGCAGGCGCAGGCTGAACTCAAACAAAAAAAAGAACGCGAGGACACAGAAAAACAACGCGTAGTTCAGGAGCTGGGAGCGAGGCGTGCGGCAGCGCAAAAAGCCCTGGCAGAAGCGGCTGTTATTGCAGAGGAACGAGCCCAACGCGCTGCCGAATTATCGCTCAAACAAGAGCGCGAGCGCTTAAAACTGGAAGCCGAGCAAGCAGCTGAAAATTTACAGCGTATTCAACTAGCGAATATTAATATCAGCGCCCTTAATCTGGGTGCCCGTGTTGAAATTATTCAACATGGTCAACCCGTAAAATGCAAGTTGGCCGTTATTATTGCGGCCACCGGAAAATACATTTTTGCAGACAATATTGGCCGCAAGATTGCCGAGTTCCAACGCGAACAATTAGTACAAGCCTTGCTAGACAACCAACTTACCTTACTCAACAACGGTGATAGTTTTGACGACCAACTCGTCAAAGTTATTCGCGGACTACGCAAAGATATTTCCTAGGAACTGATCATGAATACTGAAGACCAACGCCAGGAATATCGTCTTGAAACCCAACTAACCGTTTTTTTGGAACTGGGGGACGAAGCGCATAATGAAACCGCCATTGTGATTAGTCGCAGCCTGGATATTTCAGCGAATGGTCTGCGCATTATTACAGATCGTGAATTGGTTCCTGGCAGCATTTTGCGCAGCTGCGTACAAACCCAGGAAATAGACAAACGCTTTATGTTAATTACCGAAGTGAAATGGCTTCAACCCTGGCATAACCCCGGTGAATTTCTGGTGGGGCTAGCACTCTTTGAATCTGAAAATTCCAATATCCAGGAATGGAAGGAATTTATTGCGCAAGAGTTTCAGGTGAAATGATCTTGCTCTCGCGCTTTGCAAATATATTTAATTAACCTTAACAGACTCAAGCATTCATCTGGCAAATTTGTACCGGGATCATTAAACTCTTGCCACCTACATTTTGCGTACAATAAAAATGACTTCTGATCCTACAAAAATAAATCCTGCGGTGGACGCTACTGTTGTTAAAAATCCAGCATCCGAAAATATTACGGCAGCAGACAATGCGACGCGCGTTTTTCCCACTGATGATGCCACCCGCGTAAAAACTACAACACCCCTAATAACGCCTACAGCCGATGTCGTCATAGGTGATACGATTAAAGGGCGTTTTGTGTTAGATAGTTTATTGGGTAGTGGCGGCATGGGCTCGGTGTACCGAGCGCTGGATTTAAGAAAAAAAGAAGCCAGGGATAATAAACCCTATGTAGCCCTAAAACTCTTGGGCGATGAATTTAAACATCACCCCGAAGCCTTGGTAACACTGCAACGTGAAGCGCGAAAAACTCAAGAGCTTGCACATCCAAACATAGTGACTGTTTACGATTTTGACCGCGATGGCGATTTAATTTATTTAACGATGGAAGAGTTAAAAGGAAAATCGCTGGACGAATTTATTCTGACATCCAGAGCTTCGGCCACACTTGATGAAAAACTTTATATCCTGCAGCAAATTGCACAAGGTCTTTACTATGCGCACAGTAAAGGCATTGTTCATTCGGATTTAAAACCCGCTAATATTTTTATTACCAATACCAACACTGTCAAAATTCTGGATTTCGGTATTGCACGTGCGATTAATAGCGAAATATATGAAGATAGTTTTGACGCTGGCGATCTAGGTGCTGTGACCTTTGCCTACGGCAGTTTGGAAATGTTGAATTTCGACAAACCTCATCCCAGTGACGATATTTATGCACTGGGCATTATTGCCTGCGAATTACTGGGCAAACATCACCCTTATAATCGCCAAAATGCACAACAAGTATTGCAAAATGGCACAGTGCCCAACTTGCCGCCACTTAGAAATCCGCTGCTGAGAAAATTACTGCTTAAGAGCATTGCAATCAAGCGTGAAGACCGCATGCAAAGTGCAGCGGAATTCATAAAGCAATTAAAGTTTGCTCGCAATGGCGTTCGAAAAGTAACTTATATGATCACCCTTGTTTTGCTGGCACTCATAGGCAACTTTATTTACTGGCATTATTTTGGTTCACATGAAGTTGCGTTTTCTGATTTACCTATAGCAGCACAACAGGATTTCAAAAATTATCTCAAAGAAGCCGAAACGGCTTTAAGCTTTGACGATCTTCAGGGCGCCGTTGTTAATATAGATCACGCTTATAGCATTCATACCACACAGAAGGACATGCTCGGCCTGCGCGATAAAGTTGTAAAAATAATTAACCAGAATTTAGCTACCGCAGATACCGATATTAAACGCAGCTTTTATCAACAACAGTTAGACCAATTGAAAACCTACCCTGCATTCGCGAAAGTTAAAGCGAATAAATAAAAAAAGGGCTCATTGTATGAGCCCCTTTTCTGAGCAACTTAGCAGTTTATTTGCTCACAAAAAAGAAATCACCCACCTCATGGCCCGTGCCCTTGATTGCCTTAAATTCCGGCAACTGAACAAAATTAATGGATTTTGCTTTTTCACTGACTTGATCTTTTATTTTCAAAAATAACTCTGGGCCGCTGAGTACACCTTTAGCCGAATCCAGGGCATCCAGGAATGCGCGCGCAAATACGGAATGGCCTTCACCGGCATTATCCAGAACCGGCAAATCCCCACCGGATGACAACAAGAGACGCGATTTTTTAGGTAATTTATAGCGAATGTAATCGTCGCTAAATTTTTGCTTGTCGCCCATAAATAAATAACCAGGTTCGGTAGAAAGCAAACCGGCGTAGCAGGAATCTGCCACGACCAATACGCGTTTTGCTTTTAACCGCGCGAGGTGGCGATTAACAAATTCATTGGAAACCCAGAAAGTATCATCTGGCGGAGGAGTTGCATTGCTGGGCAACCAATACCCTGTTTCTATTCCACCGGCCTGAACACGACTACCGTGGCCCGCGTAGAAAATCAATAAATTGTCACCCTCTTCCAATTTTGCATCCATATCGTTAATTGCGCGCATAACAGTGCTGTTATTACCATCTAACACCATAGTAACTTGAAAGCCGTATTTATCTTCCAGAATTTGCTTGGCGCGTTTGGCATCTCCGTGAGGTGTCTTTAAACTTTCTATATGATCATATTGCTGGTTGGCGATAATAAGCGCGTAATATTTGCCAAATTGTAAATTACCCTTTTTCAAATCTACCGCCGTGCTGGCTGGAGCCACTACCGCATTTTTATTTATTTGCGGCTCGCGCACTTCCGCCAATTTATTGATTTCATTTTTTGCCACTACACGCTCACTATCAAGACCACTGACCCAGGTTTTTAGCTGGGCGAGCTCCGCTTGTTTTTTTGCATCGTCGGCAGCGCTTTTTTGATTGCTAGCTTGCAAGCTTTTAATTTGATTATTCAACAGACTGATTTGTGAGGTTTTATCATCAACCGTTTTTTGTAATTGCGCGCGTAAATCTTTTTGCGCTGAATCGGCGGCAGATTGATAAATCAAATTATCCTGCGGTAAGCCCCAGGCTTTACGATACCAATTAAGCGCCATCATTTTATCTTTAGGAACACCTAAGCCTTGTTCATACAAAGTTCCCAAATTAAATTGCGCACGCGCATTGCCCTGCTCTGCCGCTTTTTGGTACCAAATAAGTGCCGCAGAATAATTAGGTTCGCCACCTAAACCACGCTCAAAAATCTCACCCACATTAGTTTGCGCCTCTGCATCGCCTGCCTCTGCTGTGGCTAACCAAACTTGTAACGCGGTTTTGTAATTGGCGCGATCATAAGAAACGTATTCGCCGCCACGAATCCTGCAATCCGCTGCAGTCGTTAATACGGGACGACGTGGAGTCATATAACTGGTCGCGCCCAACTGCCGAACCTGTCCAGGCAAAAGACAATCCACCACATAGAGATCCGCCGCCGCTGGCGCCTGAGCCCCTGCAACAGGTTTCGTCGGAGTGGTATTACAGGCAACCAGCAAAGACACTGCTACGCCCATACTCATTACACCTGCAATTAATGTCCTTAAGGGGCTCAAAAATTTATTCATAGAATTACCTGATGAAGGTTATTGTTATAAAAAAAGTCCGGGGATAATATCGGCAATCGAGTAAAACTTGAATACTACCTATAAGCAAGGCAACCGGCAGTGAAATATTGCACAGACACCGCGAGTGATTATACATTCGCTTTAGCATAGACATAAAAAAACAGATCCCGAAACCATGCTGGAATTTATAAACGCATTGCGAGCGATGAACCTATCAGGCACAAGCAAAAAATTCTTCGTATTGCTAACGCTATTATTAATGAGCGCTTGCCAATCCACTCGCACCATTCCGCCATTTCCCTGGCCCGCTGGCGCAACTGTTACCCAAAGCCAATTCAAGCACATGGTGGTTACTCAGGAGAGAAAAAATACGCCGCGTTTACACGTCTACATTGAGGGAGATGGCAGGCCTTTTAACAACCGCTTTCAGGTAGCGACTGACCCAAGCCCACACTATCCTTTAATGTTGCAACTTATGGAACAAGATAAAACTGCGAGCTTGTATCTGGGACGCCCCTGCTATTTCAACCAATCCAATCCACAAATGACCGATGAGCAATGCAGTTTTCACTGGTGGACAGACGCACGTTATTCTGACGCAGTGGTTAACAGTATGATCGATGCTTTACGTCAGAACTTAAAACATTACGCGTTTCAAGGTATCACCTTAATTGGTCACAGTGGCGGTGGCACACTTGCCATGCTTATGGCTGAACGTATGCCCGAGGTAGACCAACTCGTAACTCTAGCGGGAAATTTGGATACGCAAGCCTGGACCCGCTATCACCACTATAGCTCCCTCAACAATTCCCTTAACCCTGCGGTAGAAATTAAAATTGCCAAGCCCGAAAAACAACTACATTTTATGGGCGCGAAGGATGACAATGTTCCGCCCGTGCTAGCGCAAGATTTTTTAGCGAAAATCAGCCAGCAAGGAAAAATACTTGAAAAGGCCGATCACAATTGCTGTTGGCAATCGCAATGGCCTGAATTATTGATGGAAATAGATAAGCAGATGCAAAAATAACATGGATGCATAGGCTGCTATTAATTAGCAACTCAACCGGACAATAATCGTGAGAAAATCCGGCAAAAAATTGCACCGGAATTTCCAGTGCTTTCAAATTATTTTAATAAATAAACAACATACACCTGCGCCTTTGCTTTCATAACGCCAGGTTCAAAAGGTTCATTTGAAACCATTTTTGCGGCCATCCCCTGTGGCGCCGCATCGCTTGCAGATTCGCCGATAATTCCACGACCTACCTGCAAGGAAAATGTTTCTTCCGCGCGCGTATTAAATTCAGAAATTGAAAAAGGTTCACCCAACTCTTTACCTTGCGACCTTGCCAAACGCTCGGCTCGCGCTTTTGCATCTGCCATGGCGCTAATTAATACTTTATCTTGCGCAGCTTTCTCATCACTTAAGGATAACTTGGTATTAATCGTTTGCGTAATTTTCGCATCAACCAAGGCTTTCATCACTTGTGCGTATTTTGTTAAATCCTTTAATTTAATATCCACCTGACGCGAAACACGATTACCGGTAAATACGCGCCCTTGATCCCGATAATCATATTCAGGAAAAATCGAAAGCGCTGTTGTCGCTATGGCATCCGATTTTATACCTAACTTTTTGCACGTATTAATCAACAAAGTGGAACGCGAATCAACATCAGCCTTGGCAGCAGCCAGATCAAGATCGGTTTTTTCAATTAATAAGCTAAACGTCATAAGATCCGGAGTGACCTCAACTTCAGCCGAGCCTTCAACATAAACGTGTGGCTTATCCGGTAAGGGTGATGCAGCCGAAAATTGGCTAAAAAAACACAGCGCTGCAAGAGTAATGACTTTTTTCATATGATTCACCTATTATCTAAAACATTGACTATACCTAAAAGAAACAGAATTTTTGTAATTAATTGTGAGCCGCTGATTAGCCATACTGATATCATTTATGTTGTTTTACTGGGTTTGAGTTTTTGCCAGACCGGTTATTTTTCTGCTTTAAAGCTTAATGTTACTGACGTATTTGCGATAACATATCTTCAACCTGTGAAAAATAATTTTTAATTCGTGAGGAAGCCATGAAAAATATCTTTATTGCAATACTATTGTTGGCATCAATATGTGGGTGCACCCTCTTTGGATATCAACCGGCAGACTCGCATTACAAAGACAACAAGGGAAGCAGCTCAAGAAAATGATTCAATCACTTTAATTTATTAATGACGATCCGTAGCATACCGAGAATCAAATGAAAACATCCGATTCAACCGTAAAAATTTTTGCACCTGCCGGAAAAGTTTGGCGTGCATTAACGGTACCTGATCTGGTTAAGCAATGGCAGTATGGTTCTGATTTACTGACCACCTGGGAGGTTGGAACCCCGATTGTTTTTCGCAACGAATGGGACGGACAAGTATTTGAACAAAAGGGAACAGTTCTTGAGTTCGTACCAGAATCACGTGTGAAATACTCTTTATTCTTTTCGCACGGCACCCTGCAGGACACTTCCGAGAACTACTTTTTTATGATCTATGAATTGACTGAAAGCAATGGAGTCACTTCTGTGCTTGTGCGTCAAGAAGACCCTCGCCCATCAATACCTAATGAGGAGACTAGCGAGGATAAAGGTCCAGATGTGCTTTCTTTTTTAAAAGAACTTGTTGAAGTGAAAATGTCGTGATTCAGGGGCATTTCTTTTTACGAGCGCCTTGGTGCGAAATACGCCTTCGAAAGAATTAGCTTTAGATTATCCAAATCAGCCCTCAGTAATCTGGCCAACAAAAACGAAATGTAAAATTCTTTGCGTTAGGCTAGCTGCACATGATTTTTTAATTTAGGAAAAATTATCCACACGCTCGCAACTCTTCCAAGTACTTATCCCCTCTGTCTCTTTAACAAAACGTTCAAACATTATTTGTTTCTGGCAAAATACCCCTTAATCAATTATTGAACCTTGCCATGTCCACACCCCTCAACCTCAACCAACTCGCCGCAGACATCAAAATCTGGGGGCGGGAGCTTGGCTTTCAGCAGGTGGGTATCGCAGATATCGAATTAGCTCACGCCGAAACCCGACTCAAGGAATGGCTAGCAAAAGGCTACCATGGCACTATGGAGTGGCTTGGGGCTCACGACAACAAACGTTCGCGACCTGCCGATTTAGTTCCCGGGACTGTTCGGGTGATATCGGTGCGCATGGATTATCTGCCAGGCGATACACAACAAATACAAACCTTAAAAGACCCAACGAAAGCTTATATTTCACGCTACACACTTGGGCGCGACTATCACAAACTTATCCGCAAACGCCTCGCAACGCTGGCCAAACAAATTGACGATGCCTTACCTGCGGATTACCCCCGTCAACACGAGTGGCTGAATCGCGCATTTGTGGATAGTGCTCCCGTTATGGAACGGCCTCTTGCAGAAAAAGCCGGTTTGGGATGGACGGGTAAACATACGCTTATTCTTAATAGCAACGCGGGTAGCTGGTTTTTTCTCGGCGAAATTTTTACGTTTTTGCCTTTGCCAGTCGATCAGCCTGAGCAGCCAAATCAATGCGGTGAATGTTCCGCTTGTTTAAAGGTTTGCCCTACGGATGCATTTCCGCAACCCTATGAACTAGATGCACGCCGTTGCATTTCATACCTCACCATCGAAAATAAAGGCGCGATACCGCTCGAATTTCGCGAGCCTATTGGCAATCGCGTTTTTGGTTGTGATGATTGCCAAGCAATTTGCCCCTGGAATAAATACGCGCACTTCACAAAGGAAACGGATTTTCTGCCACGTCATGGCCTTGCAAATAGTGATTTGGTTGATTTGTTTAATTGGACCGAAACACAATATCTCGCTAATACCGAAGGCTCGGCAATCAGAAGAATTGGTTACGAAGGATGGCTGCGCAATCTAGCGGTCGGGCTTGGCAATGCCCCTAGCGATTTGCGGATAATCGAAGCTCTAACGAACAAACGTGATAACGCATCTGAGCTGGTTAAGGAACATATTGACTGGGCGTTAACGCAACAAGCAAAACCTGATTACCGTCGCAAAAGAAAAATTAAAAACTCAAACAGAAACTCTAATTCGTAATTTTCTTTTTCATTTTCATATCTATTTTTTTACACGACTGCAGCATTTTTTAAGGCAAGATTTAACCAATTAATTTTCATTATGATTTAAAAATTTATTGCCTCAAAAAATACTCCAGACCAATTTTTCACAATGCAAGTTAATCATGAATACGTTCTGAACTACCTAATGCGCACCAAACCAATGCGCATCGCTCGCCGACCAGCTCATTAAATTTTTGCTTGAAATGCGATCTACTCTTGCAACAACACATCAACATTCAGTCAAATCGACAATAACTTCTCAAAGAAACTATTAACCTTATAGCCAGAATCACTAGGAATTTGTACTCCGAACGGGAATAATAGCCGCCCTCGGTAAACAGCCTTAAGAGCTGTAATCCTCTCAATCGGTGCGTATCAACCACACACAAAGGCATTGAATATGAAACCTCTTTCCGATATAGGCTTGGTCGGTTTGGCCGTAATGGGCGAAAACCTGATTCTCAACATGGCTAGCAAAGGCTACACAGTGACTGCTTACAACCGTTCAATTGATAAGGTTGATAACTTCCTCGCTGGTCGAGCAAAAGGCAAAACGATTCGCGGCGCGCACTCAATCGAAGAGTTGGTCGCATCACTCAGCAAACCACGTAAAATTATGTTGATGGTAAAAGCAGGCCAACCTGTTGATGATTTTATTGAACAATTGATTCCACATCTTGACGCGGGCGACATCATTATTGATGGCGGCAACACTCATTTCCCAGACACCGATCGTCGCACTGCCTATCTCGCAAGCAAAGGTTTGCGCTTTATCGGTACCGGCGTTTCCGGTGGCGAAGAAGGTGCATTGACCGGCCCATCAATTATGCCTGGTGGTTCACCCGAAGCATGGCCTTATGTTAAAGATATATTTCAAAGTATCGCCGCCAAAGTTGACGATGGCAGCCCCTGTTGCGATTGGGTTGGCGAAAACGGCGCTGGCCACTTTGTAAAAATGGTTCACAACGGAATTGAATACGGCGACATGCAATTAATTTGCGAAGCCTATCAATTGTTAAAAGAAGTTGTCGGTTTAAGTGCTGACGAAATGCACGAAGTATTTGCTGAGTGGAACAAAGGCGAACTCGATTCGTACCTGATTGAAATCACCCGCGACATTCTTGCGTACAAAGATGAAGACGGCTCTCCATTGGTTGAAAAAATCCTCGACACCGCAGGCCAAAAAGGCACAGGTAAGTGGACTGGCGTTATCGCATTGGATTTGGGCATTCCTCTCACACTTATTTCTGAAGCTGTATTTGCCCGTTGCCTGTCATCGCAAAAAGCTGAGCGTGTTGAAGCCTCGAAAGTTATCAAAGGCCCAGCAGTAAATTTCACTGGCGACAAAAAAGCATTCATCGATGATTTGCGCAATGCCGTATTCGCATCAAAAATTATTTCTTATGCGCAAGGTTATTTGTTGATGCGCGAAGCCGCAAAAGAATATGGCTGGCATTTGAATTACGGCGGTATCGCTTTGATGTGGCGCGGTGGTTGTATCATTCGCTCCTCATTCCTTGGCAATATCAAAGAGGCATTTGATAAGAATGGCGAATTGAAAAATTTGTTGTTGGATGATTACTTTGCCAAAACCGTTGATGCCGCTCAAGCAGGTTGGCGTCGTGTTGCAGCTGCTGCGATCGTGAATGGTATTCCCGCTCCGACAATTACTTCTGCGCTAACTTATTTCGACGGCTATCGCACTGCCCGCTTGCCAGCAAACTTGTTGCAAGCACAGCGTGATTACTTCGGCGCACATACCTACGAACGCACCGACAAACCACGCGGCGAATTCTTCCACACCAACTGGACGGGTCGTGGTGGGAACACATCATCGTCGACTTACAACGTTTAAGTTTTAAAATTCCAAAACCCAAAAAGCCGGATCAGAAATGATCCGGCTTTTTAATATGTAATACCATCATAAATCCCAAGTGATTTTATACTCCGCAACCTAAAAACCACATAAAAAAACGTAAAGACCCGGCGACTTGGCGGCAGAGTGCTATAACTAATGAATTAGATGTTGGTAGTGGTTTTCTGCGCTGGCCATCTTTTTCACGGTTTTGGTATATGTAATGAAACAACCCTCAAAGCGCTGTGTGGTTAGTAGCGTCCGCCTCAATAAATTTATTGTCTTTAACAATTCGCTTAAATACTTTCGCGCATTGCTGATTCTTTTTTTAGCCTCGCTCGGTGTCACCAGCTTCGCAAACTCAGCGTCCAACCTCGAATACCCCAAAAAAATCAGTTTTCATAACATCATGGAGAATCAGGATATAGCGCTCGGTGAGGTTGAAGCTATTACACAAGATCATGAAGGTTTCATGTGGTTGGGCGGCCGCAACGCGCTTCTACGCTATGACGGCTATGATTTTCTCAATATAGTCGAAGCCAATAACCCCGCAGATCTCACCCAAGTATCACCTGTTACCCAGGTTCTGGAGTTGCTGGAGGATAGCCATAACAACTTGTGGGCTGCGACCCGCGCGGGTTTGTATCGCTACGATCGTGACCGCGAAATCCTGTTGCCCGTACGAGATCAACAAGGCACCCTGTTATTTCGCGAAACTATTTACGCATTGGCTGAAAACCAGAACGGTGACATTTTGGTTGGCGCCGGTAGTGGCCTTTATAGTTTTAATCTTAATAACTTGTTTATGAATGCGATCAGCCAAAAGTTCGACGGCACCCCCATGATGCCGAGTAACTTGGTCAGCGACATTTTAGTAGACCAGGGATTTGTATGGGTAGGCCTAAACGAAGGCCTTTTACGCATTGATTGGGCTGCAAAAACATCCCGCTTGTTTGCGCCCGATCCTGAACACCCGCAATCACTCTTGGCTAATGGCGTAGTTACCATTGCCAAGGATCACGATGGCAATATGTGGGCAGGTAGTAACAACGGAATCTATCGCTTGAATCCTGACACAGGTGCGATAAAACATTTTCAGAACAATCCCGCCGATCCCTACAGCCTTGCCGATAATATTTCACGCCAGATCTTCGTGGATAAACGCGGCTGGGTATGGACGGGTAGTGATAGCGGAGGTATCAGCCTCTACGACTCAACGAAAAACCGGTTTCTGAGATTCTCCAGGCAAGACGGTGGCGCGGGAAACCTGAGCACCAACACCGTGCGTAGAATCTTCGAGGACAACATCGGGGACATGTGGATCGGCACTTATCCATCTGGAGTTAACGTATACGATCAGTCTACCCGCGGCATTACACGTTATACCCATGCTCCCGATCGCCAGCGCGGCCTGCTCGATAATAACGTGGAAGCGGTGGAGTTAGATAAAGACGGCAGTCTTTGGATTGGCGCCGGCGGGATCAGCCGTTACAACCCTCATAACGAAACATTCACCCACTACGAACCCACCAATGGCAAGGACGCACGGATAAATTCAGCATCCATCATGAACGGGGTGGTCGATTCTGACGGCGAAATTCGCTTTGGCTCCTGGGGACACGGCATTCAGTTTTATAACAAGGAAAAAGATCGCTTTGATGAGCTGCCAGCGGATATGACCTTGGTAAAAAGTGGAAAGAAAACCAGTAACCTGCTGAATGACAAAATGGTATGGAGCGTTAGTGAGGACAAACGCCACAACTTATGGATAGCAACCCACTTTAATAGCCTGACCAAATATGACAAGAAAACGGGGCTCTACACGTTTTATACCCAAAACGAAGCAGACCCCTCAAGCATTTCCAGCGTTGTGGTGTGGACTACATTCGAAGACTCAAAAGGGAATTTCTGGGTGGGAACTGCCAACGGTTTAAATTTGATGGATCGCGACAAAGGCACCTTTAAAAAATATTTTCCCGATATCAATAATCCGCGCAGCCTGGCGAACACTTCCGTCCTCAGCATTTGGGAGGATCATAAAGGGCGTATGTGGTTTGGTACCGATGGTGGTTTACACCTTTACAGCCCTGAAACCGATGACTTCACTATTTACGATATTAAAAACGGGTTTAGCGACCAGGGCATTCGTGTAATCCTTGAAGATCATTTAGGAAATTTGTGGTTAGGCACGAACAATGGTGTGGTGATGTTCAACCCCGAAACCAAACTCGTGCGTAATTTCGTGCGCTACAACGGCGAGTTGATTGGTGGTGTTGCGACAGGCGCAGGTGTTGTAACCGGAACGGGTGAAATGGCGTTTGGTACACGCACGGGTCTTTATATTTTTAATGCCGACAAATTACTTTACAACGAAAAAGCACCTCCAGTTGTGCTGACGGATTTCCGGATTTTTACCAAAAAAGTTCCGCTCAATGGGCCTGAAAAAATTCTCACCAAAGTGATTAATCAAACCAAACAGGTAACGCTAAACCATACGCAATCCATGCTTTCGTTCAGTTTTTCGGCCTTGAATTTTCGCGACCCCGAAAAAAATCGATACGCTTATCAGCTAGAGGGTTTTGACGATAGTTGGCGCGAGGTTGGCAACCAGCGCACAGCACTTTATACCAACCTTCCCCCCGGAACATTCACGTTTCGCGTTAAAGCGAGTAATAACGACGGCGTCTGGAATACATCCGGCCGTTCGCTGACTCTCAATATCCTGCCTCCGCCCTGGAAAACCTGGTGGGCCTATTCGCTTTACGCAATCGCAATAATAGCAATCCTTGCGCTGCTGGTGCGCAGACAAGAACGCAAGGTATTGGTTGAACGAAAAATCAATCGCGATCTGGAAGTAAAAGTCGCCGAGCGAACGGCAGAATTACAAAATGCTTATGCGCAACTTGAAGCAATCAGCCTTTCCGATCCACTCACGGGATTAAATAATCGTCGCTATTTGCAAAAAGTAATAGCGGCAGATGTTGCCAAGGTTCAACGAGAATATGACGTTAAATTCCTGGGCAAAGATCAACGGAAAACCTCACTGGATCTTACATTTTTCGTTTTGGACGTGGATTATTTCAAATCCGTCAATGACATTTACGGGCACACTATAGGTGATCAGCTTCTAGTTCAGCTTTCAGAACTGCTTAGAAACATCTGTCGTGAATTTGATTTTGTTGTGCGCTGGGGCGGTGAAGAGTTTGTCATTGTCAGCCGTTTCACAAATCGCGATGAAGCCGCCGCTATGGCAGAGCGTATTCGAAAAGCAATTGAAGAGCACATATTTAATTTTGAGGACGGAGCATCTCTCCGGAAAACCTGTTGTATCGGCTTCGCTTGCTATCCTTTTTTACCCACGCACCCTAACTCTATTTCCTGGGAGCATGTTATCGACATAGCGGACCGCGCGCTTTTTGCCGCAAAACGCTCTGGCCGAAATCGTAGTGTCGGCTTGGCGGCCAATAGCGACACCAAAGCAGACCACCTCTACGAACGTATTCGTGAAGACCTGACTCAACTGCTTAATGATGGTGAACTAAATGTTGTCGCTAACGATAAGGACAATGTCGTATGGACCAAATCCTAATCCGCAAATTTCGCTAAAAAGCGTGATCCTCCAGGCCCATACTCTTTTCAAAAACTCATCTCCAGTCATGGGATATAACGTCCGAGCCCAACGCTCTTTAAAACCCCAGCCACTCAAAGGAATGAATATCAGAAAAAAATGCAGGAATCATTCAAATAGCTAGTTGAACTACCTCATACAAATGGCATAAATCCAGCGATTTATCTGACACATGCTATAAATAATGAATTGATATGGATTAGCGCCGTATTGAGGCGGCTCTTAAAATTATTGGATGGGTTAATTTTCGATGACTCAAACTTCAAGGTTAGTTACTGGCTCTTACATTTTCGGTATGAATGCAGATCCCTTTTTTCGCCATCTTTTTATGGGATGGCTACTCACATCATTCTTCGCACTTAGCCTTGCTGCTTCGGCTGCAGAAACTCCCCCCATCACTAACTATCCCAAAAAAATCAGCTTTCGCAATGTCATGCAAAATCAGGATATTGCTATAGGCGAAGTAGAGGCGATTGTGCAAGACCACCAGGGGTTTATGTGGCTAGGTGGACGCAATGCCTTGTTGCGCTATGACGGGGTGGAGTTTGTTTCCATACCTCTCGCCGACCCGGACAGTTTTACTGAGCAAGGCCCCGTAACCCAGGTTCTCGATCTGTTTGAAGACAGCCGTAAAAACCTTTGGGCGGCTACCCGTTCAGGCTTGTATAAATACAACCCGGAACGTCAGGCCATGGTGCCGCTAAAAAATGCGCAAGGGATAACCATGTTTACCGCCATAGTTACGGCATTGGATGAATCCCCTACCGGCGAGCTACTAATTGCAAGTCGTATTGGTCTCCAACTTTTTAATACGGAAACCTTGGCCTTTAGAATTCTGACCGGGCAACCTGGTATTCCCAAGAGCTTGCCGAGCGCTATTGTCAACGACCTGTGCATGGACAAAAAACGTAATGTTCTGTGGATGGGATTGGAAGAAGGGATAGTGCGGCTGGATCTTGCATCCATGGAGACAACATTATTTGCGCCGGACCCGGCCAACTCAACGTCCATCATTAATAACAATATCAAAACCATTGCTGTAGATCACAAAGGCCGCGTTTGGGCGGGGAGTGATAACGGTATTTATCGCCTCAAGCCTGAGACTGGCGAAATTGCTAGTTATCGCCATAACCCGAAAGATCCTTACACAGTCGCAGACAATATTTCACGCCAGATTCTCGTAGATCACGACGGCTGGGTATGGACTGGTAGCGATGGCGGCGGAGTGAGTCTGTATGACGAACCTAACGATCGTTTTCTGCGCTTCTCTAACCAGTTTGGCGAACGGGGCTCCATAAGTAGCAACACCATACGGCGTATTTACGAGGACCACATCGGCGACCTTTGGGTAGGTACTTATCCCGCCGGGGTAAATTTCTATGATCGTTCAACTTCATCTATTCGCAGGTACGGTTTGAGTTCGGACCCCACTCGCGGCCTGCCCGGTGACTATGTAGAAGCCATCGAAGAAGACAAGGACGGCAAGATTTGGATTGGCGCCAGCGGCATGACTCGTTTCGATCCGGTGACAGAGACCTTCACACGTTATCCCCAAACCGATGGTAGCGATTCCCGCTCTGACTCTTCGAGCTTCCTCGGTGGCCTGGCAGATTCCGATGGTGAAATCCGCTTCGGCTCCTGGGCCCACGGCATCTTGCGTTATAACCCCGAAAAAGACAGGTTTGATGAGCTACCCTCAGACCAAACTCTGGTAAAGCGGGGGGAGCGAACGAGCAAGCTGTTAAACGACAAAATGATATGGAATGTTTATGAAGACAGACAAAAGAATCTCTGGATTTCTACTCACACTAACGGTTTAACCAAGTTCGATAAAAAAACCGGCCTCTATACATTTTATCCTTATGAAGATGGCAAGCCAGACAGCATTTCCGCCGCATTGGTCTGGACAACTTTTGAAGACTCAGCGGGTCGATTCTGGGCAGGAACGGCCTACGGGTTGAACTTGATGGATCGGGAAAAAGGTACTTTTAAAAGGTACATTAGCGCTCCGGGAGCCCAGCGCGGCCTCATAAATAATTCCATCTTATCGATCAATGAAGACCGTAAGAAAAGGCTGTGGATAGGTACGGATGGAGGCCTGCATCTTTATCATCCCGAAACAGATGACTTCACGGTCTACACCATGAAAGATGGTTTTAGCGATAACGGCATCCGCGTTATTGTGGAGGATTATTCGGGTAACTTATGGCTGGGTACCAATAACGGCATAGTGATGTTTAACCCTGATACCAAAACTGTACGCAATTACTTGCGTTACAACGGCGAATTAATTGGCGGGGTTTCCACAAGTGCAGGCATAGTCACTCGCACTGGCGAGATCGCTTTTGGTACTCGCACAGGGCTTTACATCATCGACGCCAACAAACTTCAAGCCAATGAAAACCCGCCACCAGTAGTCTTTACCGACTTCCGACTTTTTACCCAAAAAGTACCTGTGAATGGACCAGAAAAAATTCTGTCCAAAGTGATCAATGAAACGAAGGAGATTGTATTAGACCACAAACAATCCATGCTCTCGTTCAGCTTCGCCGCGTTGAACTTTCGCGACCCGGAAAAAAATCAATACGCATACCAGCTTGCAGGATTTGACGATAAGTTTCGCCAGGTCGGCAACCAACGCTCAGCGCTTTATACCAACCTCCCCGCCGGGACATTCAAGTTCCAGGTTATCGCTAGCAATAATGACGGTGTCTGGAATAAAACAGGGCACAACCTCACGCTTAAAATATTGCCTCCACCATGGAAGACCTGGTGGGCATATTCAGTTTATGCAGCAATTATAGTGTTACTGGTCTGGTTGCTCATTCACAGACAACGACGTAAGGCCTTAATACAACTCCAGATAAATCACGAACTGGAAATAAAAGTTGCAGAGCGCACCGCTGAATTGCAACAAGCTTACGGGCAACTGGAAGCCATCAGCTTATCGGACCCCTTGACCGGGTTAAGTAACCGTCGCTATCTGCAAAAAGTGTTGCCGGTAGATATCGCCAAAGTTCATCGCGAATATGGCAGTAAATTTTCTACCATACCCCTAAAGAAAACGCCTCTGGATCTTACGTTTTTTATTTTGGATGTCGATTATTTCAAATCGGTTAACGATACCTTTGGACACTCGGCTGGGGACCAATTATTGGTTCAACTTTCCGAATTAATCACAAAAAACTGCCGTGAATTTGATTTTGTGGTGCGTTGGGGTGGCGAAGAATTTTTAATTGTTAACCGATTCACCGATCGCCATGAAGCACCAGCAATTGCTGAGCGCATCAGGAAAAGTATTGAACAACATACTTTTATTTTTGCGGATGGTACGTCGTTGAAAAAGACCTGCTCCCTAGGTTTCGCCTGTTTTCCCTTCCTGCCTGACAGCCCAACTACATTGTCTTGGGAACAGGTTATCGATATCGCAGACCGCGCACTCTATGCGGCAAAACGATCAGGGCGTAATCGGAGCATTGGGCTCGCAGCGAATTCGAATACAACACCCGAATCGCTGTATCAACACATTTGTAATGATTTGAATGGATTAGTCACCAGCGAGGAGTTAACCGTTATTGCAGAAAGCAAGGACTCAATAATGTGGACTAAATCTTAATATTAATTTGCGAGTAAATAATAAAATAAAACCCGGTCAGCTGAATGTCCGGGTTTTATTTATTCACGGAGAACTAATCTACTTCCACCATTTTGGATTAGCGGAAATGTTATCAATCAGTAAGTTTGCCACTACTTCATCGTCTTTAACCGATGGGTGATAGTGACAACCCGCGTACTCCAAGCCATCGAAGAAAACACCGTCAATTTTCGTTTCACCTGAGGCCTTTAAATCTGCAATAACTTTTTCAACCTGAGCTTTAATTTCTCCCTCGAACTTGCTAGATGCATTTAAAATAAAATACGCTTTGGGATTTTTTTCACGTAAGGATTTTATAAATGCTTTGTAGGTTTCCACATAGTCAGATCGCAGAGCCTCACGGTTGGCCCAGCGCTCATCCGCTTTAAGTTGGGTAGAAAAATCATTCGTGCCCAAACCTATCACAATGATGTGCGGCTTCCACTTTTCCTGGTAGAGCGCTGAAGTGTCGTTCAATGTATAAGGGTAAAGTTTCGGTAAACTTTTATCCGGGCTTGTACCATTGTAATTGCGCACTACGCCAAAACCCGATGACGCATTTATTTGATAATCCGCTTTAAAATATTTAGCAACACGTGGCGCAAAACCCAATTGTGTATTTGTTGTTTCAAATACTTGCTCGTTCGTACAATCGCGACTGCTGGATGTATTACCGTAACCCACCGTAAAAGAATCGCCAATAAATTCTATGCGGCGCTCAAGCGCTTTGACCTTTCTTGCACGATCATCATTTGAAATATAAAAACCTTCAAAACTCGCTTTGGTGGACTGGGTTTCTGTGCGTTTTTCCAAACGAATTTTGTGCGCACCAGGCGCCAGGCCTTTAAGGGCATAAACCGTTTTACCGGGTTTAGTTAATACAATGGGAGTCTGATCGTCCACAATGAGATTTAAAATATTTTGGTCATCATTCAACCTCACATCAACTGCCGTGCCTTCAAACGCAGACTCAAAATATATTCCCGGCCAGGAATAGGACCATGAATAAGATTGGTTAGGAGTAGTGGTGTGTTCGCCAACTGTTTCTTGCACCACTCGACCAGCGACGTGCACAGGTAAAGGCTTGGTAAGACTATCTGCATGTACATTTATTGCAGCGAAGCAGCTTAAGCAAATGACAGCTATATTTATATTTTTCATTGGCACACCAACATAACATGGATTTAATCGGTTCTATTTTTGTCACTGCGAACGTCTTGTGTCTACCCCAGGTGGAAATTTGTACGAGCTGTTAATTGAGCTACTAAAGTTTCACTTGCATCGACATGACGATAACAAAAAAACTCCAAATACAAACGTAAAAATTTTACGCACCAACAGCAAAATAATGACTTTGACGCCAAGACTCGGTAGACGTTAAATAAGGTTCTGGTTATAGTGAGGCGCAAATGTAACCGCTTACACTCCCTAATCCAATTCTTTTCTGCGGCTTTACAATAACCAATGCTGCTTTGCACTGCTTAACAGC
Source organism: uncultured Gammaproteobacteria bacterium (assembly GCA_966096785.1). Lineage (GTDB taxonomy): Bacteria > Pseudomonadota > Gammaproteobacteria > Pseudomonadales > Cellvibrionaceae > Cellvibrio. The sequence continues at coordinate 28,726 of CBHTVU010000017.1, forward strand.
AAAAAGAATTATAACTTTGCCCCACCCCTAAAGGTCTGTTCCACATTCGGAGAATACTATGTCGTATAACAATAAGCCCGAAGATGCATCAACCAATGAAACTGAAAATCCGCGTCGTATAGCGCTTAAACAAATGGGATTACTTTTTGGCCTTTCACTTTCTGCTCAAACATTGGATGTATTAGCAGCGACTGTGAAAGGCACCATGCCCCTCACAACAAAGTTTTTTACATCCGATCAATTGCAAATGACAGGCGTGATTGCTGATTTGATCATTCCAACAACTGACACACCTGGCGCACTAGCAGTAAACGTGCACGGATTTTTGGACTCTTATCTTGCAGAGTGTGTGAGTAAAGATGACCAGGAAAAATTTTTACTTGGACTGAAAAAAATCAATGGCGTGGCAGAAAGTAAATTTCAAAAATCGTTTTTAACCTGTAAGCCAAAGCAGCAAACGCAATTATTAACGGCGATTGAAAAATCCGAATCAGGATTCACATCCGATGATAAAAGTTTTTTCACGCAATTCAAATCGCTCACCTTATTTGGCTATTACACATCAGAAGTAGGCGCAACCCAGGAGCTTGCTTATTTAGCAATTCCGGGCGGCTATCAGGGGAATTTCCCCTTCGCCAAAATTGGCAAGGCCTGGGCACTTAACTGGTAAGACGTTTAATAATCGCCCCTTCAAAAAATGCTCAATCGCGCAAGGTAAACTTCGATGGATAATAATTTTTATATTAAAAAATCAGCAAAAATTTTTGATGCAATTGTAGTTGGCTCTGGCATAACAGGCGGCTGGGCCGCAAAAGAACTGACGGAAAAAGGTTTAAAAACCTTAATGGTTGAACGGGGCCGTCCGGTTGAACATCGTACTGATTATGTTGGCGAAGGTGTTCAAGCCTGGAAGCTTCCATTTCGTAATGCCATGAACCACCAATTGGTAGAAGATCAGTATTCTATCCAGCGTCAATGTTATGCATTTGGCGATACATCCAAACAATTTTTTATGAATGATCGCGACTATCCCTACAGCACACCGGAGGGCAAACCCTTCAGCTGGATTCGCGGCAATCAACTCGGCGGAAAATCTTTACTCTGGGCGCGCCAATCTTATCGCTTAAGTGATTATGATTTTAATGCGAACCTTGCCGATGGCCACGGCGTGGATTGGCCCATCCGCTACAAAGACCTTGAGCAGTGGTATAGCCATGTTGAACGCCATGCAGGCATCAGCGGCTCAGTAGAAAATATTCCCGTTTTACCTGACAGCGTTTTTTTACCGCCCTTTGAATTTAATACGGTTGAGCTTGCACTCAAGAAAAAATTTGAAGCGAAGTTTCCCGACCGAAAAATGATTATGGGTCGTTGTGCACATTTAACAAAGCCCGAACCCCATCACCTCGAACAGGGGCGCACGCAATGTCAGGCGCGCAATGAATGTCATAAAGGTTGTTCGTTTGGCGCAAACTTTACAACGCAAAGCTCAACTTTGCCCGCAGCAGTAAAAACAGGAAATTTAAGCGTTGCTACCAACGCCATAGTGCACAGTGTTATTTATGATCCAAAAACCAACCGCGCAAAAGGTGTGAGGATAATTGATAGTGAGACAATGGAAACGCGCGAATATTTTGGCAAGCTTGTTTTTTTATGCGCGTCAACGCTGGGCACAACGCAAATCATGTTGAACTCCACCAGCGAACGTTTTCCAAACGGCATCGCCAATTCGTCCGGTGTCTTAGGCCATTATCTTATGGATCATCTTTACGGATCGGGTGCTTACGGTCGAGTTGAAGGGTTTGAAGAAGAATATTATTCCGGTCGCCGCCCCACTACGCCCTACATTCCAAACTTTAGAAATGTAAAAGAAAAACACCCGGATTTTTTCCGCGGTTATTCTTTATCCGGTGGAGCTATTCGCGAAAGCTGGGCAAACTTCGCTTACAAAGATGGCTTCGGTGCGGACTTTAAAAAACAAATTCAACAAGGTGGCAGCTGGCATTTCGGTTTGCATGGTTCAGGCGAGATGCTACCGCGCTATGACAACCAGGTAAGTTTGCACCCGACATTGAAAGATAAATGGGGTATGCCGCAATTACATATTGAAGCGAGCTTTACTGAAAACGATTTAAAAATGAATGAAGATATCGCTAACACTGCAGCCGAAATCCTGGAAGCTATTGGCGTAAAAGACGTTGTTAAACAGGTTATACGTCGCAATGAAGATCGCCCTTTTGGATTATCTATTCATGAAATGGGAACTGCACGCATGGGCCGTGATCCAAAAACTTCGGTACTCAATGGCAATAATCAAACCCACGATGTTCCCAATCTATTTGTGACTGACGGAGCCTGTATGACGTCTAATGCATGGCAGAATCCCTCGCTCACCTATATGGCCTTAACAGCACGCGCATGTGATTACGCTGTAAAACAATTAAAACAGGGTAAAGTCTAAAATAAAGCTCCAATAAACATTTAATAAAAACGAATTTGAAATTTCTATACACGCTAATAATCCCACAGGAATTTATTATGAAATTAAAAAAAACCTTAAGCATTGCACTAGTTTCAGGAGCAGCCATCTTGAGTAATTACACCCATGCCGTGACGCCCACACAACCGAAATTAAGTGTGCAACTCTGGTCAGTTAAAGACGATGTCGCAAAAGATTTTGAAGGCACTTTAAAGCAATTAAAAGCTTACGGTTTTCAGGGTGTTGAGTTTGCAGGAAATTTTGGAAAATATGCAGATGACCCTAAAGGCCTCAAAGCATTTTTAGATAAAACGGGTTTAAAAGCATCTGCTGCTCACGTGCCTTTTGAAAAGCTGTCACCTGAAAACTTTGAAAAAACGGTGGCATTTTACAAAGCTATCGGTTGCAACTTATTGATTATCCCCATGGATAAGCGCGCCCAAACACTTGAAGGGGCTAAAGAAGTTGCAAAAGATTTAACCGATATTGAAGTTAAATTAGCACCACTGGGCATGCACACCGGTTACCACAATCACAAGCCAGAAATGTTAGACATTGATCAAACAACACCTTGGGATGTCATTGCGAAAAACACTCCCGCAGGTGTTGTATTACAACAAGATGTGGGCTGGACTGAAGTGGCAGGCAAGAACCCGGTCGATATAGTAAAAAATTATCCTGGCAGAACTATAGTCACTCATTACAAAGCAGCGGCTCCAGAGCCCGGCAATACGGAAAACCCTATCATCGGTAAAGATACTACCGACTGGAAATCACTTATTACTGCTAACCGCACCGTGGGAGGAACCCTTTGGCTGGTGGTTGAACAGGAAGTTTACGCAGAAGGAATGACGCCTATGCAGAGCGTTGAGGCTTCATTAAAAGGCTTGAAAAAGGAAATAGCTGATTTGGACAAGAAAAAATAATTTATCCTTACCTCTTTCTCTCCTCGGCAGGGCGTCAAGGCGCCCTGATTCGCTTTCTTTTCGAGATTAATAATTCGAATCATTTATTAAATCGTTTTTGAACAATTTCGTGTGGCGCCAAAAACATTACAGCGATATTCCATACTTGCTGTCTCAGCTGCAGTGAAACGTCAAATTTATCTCGCTCTTTCATAAATATTAAAACAGCTCTAGCATTTAGACATAAATCTGACGCTCCCAAAAACACATATTTATAACCAAAAATATAAATTCTATTTCAATCAAATTTTCTCCCATCTAATAAAATTCATTTTTTATTTCCATTTGGTCATTTTTTGCTTTTGACATAGCGGAATAATGCAAAAAGCTGTTTGCAAAAAAATAGTTTTATACATCCCTCTCAAAGCTTGATTTATAAGCTTGCAAAAACTTGTGTGCGTAAAAGTGCTGGCTATTCTTGTGTTACAAACCTCATGACGCTTCACGAGGTTCCCACATTCTTCATCACGCTAAACAGGAAAATTTTTATGCATTTACCGAATATTTGGAACTATGGCTTGGCTGCAGGCCTGGTCATAATCTTGAGTGCCTGCGGTGGCAGTAGCAATTCGAAAAAAACGGATCCGACATCCGGAACACATTCATCAGCAGGAATATCTTCAACAGCCGCATCGTCCACCTCAAGTGTGAGTATTTCCTCTGTGGCATCCAGTGTGGACACATCATCTTCATCATCGTCCACTGGTGTCTCTGTAGTAGAAGATACAACACTCGTTCTTCCATCTAGCCTGGAGGTAGTGACTAATGAAGCCGCTCACTAATATTCGTTACACAAAAAATATTCTTGTTACTCTTATTGCAGCAGGCAGCACTTATTCATTTGCTGACTACCAAAATCCGAGCTCGGATTATTCAATAGCGCCGCAAAATTATCACGTGTGGAACGAGTCGCTAAAACCCGTAGATTTGGTTAATAATATTTTATGTTTTACCGGCCAGCTAAAAGCGAATGAATTTATTAACAAAGGCCCCTATTTGGCCCTAGCTGATGAAGGTGCGTGCTTTAAAGAAGACAACAGTGGTTCGGAATCCGCACAATCTTCAGGTGCTAGCAATACTCCCTCTTACACCAAAATTTATGTAGACGCGACACGTGCATCAGTAAATGACCCCTTAATTGTTAAGGTATGGATTCCTGCAATGGGTGACGGAGATGAACAGCAATCCATTAAATTTAAATCTCACATTAGCAAAGGGGCGAGCAAAGAAAATCCGTTTGGTAGTTTTACCTTCAATTATAATTTTTACGAAAACATAGAAAGCACAGAAGCCTTGGGTGGAGGTGAAATTAAAACCATCGATATTCCGGGAAAAATTGGTTTTACCTTCTATGAGAAAGAATCAGAAAACGAAAATAGAACATCTGAAAAAGGCGCCAGCGTGGTAATGAGCGGTGATCGTAGTACAGGTATTGCTTTTACGTTTAATCATCAACAAGACGGTCAGCAAGAACAAGGCGATTATTACGGTTTGGCATTCAATGCAGAAAATGTGCTTACACAAAAAGCAGAGACTTATGAGCTATTACCATTTAATTCTCAAAACTCAAGCACAGGTACAGAAGCCTGTTTGAGCAGAACTGATTTTGACGAGTCCGTGTGGCGTTATAATTTATTTGATTCAAATACCGGCGAGACAGTTAAACTCAACTCCGGGGTTTCATTCAGGTATGACAGCGATCACGATTCTGTTCTCGATAGCTACGGCCATGTTGGTTACTGGGGATTATGGGCGGAACATCCCGAAACACTGACCGATGGCGCAACTATTGTTGCAGAAAATCCTGACAATCATGATCAGCCAGGTATAACTTATACAATATCCAAAGCTCCCGGCCGCTTAATTAAAAACACTGTGGAAGAACTTCCTATTACCAATATCCAAGGCGTGCAATTTAATTATTTTAGCCCGGACGCAATGCAATCAAATTTCCAAAGCTGGATTGTAGAATACCTTACAGTTGCACATGACAACGTGGGCACCAATGGATTTTACAAAGTAGCCGGTAATAGCAATGGCGAAAATGGACCCATGCAAACCAATTTGGAAGCACCTGTTGCAATTAGCCTAAACCAAAACGAAATGCTCAATATGCATTCTGAACAATTAGGTGGCCCGGTAAAATATAAGAGCGGCGACAATTTTATTACATTTGCTAAACAGGAATTTATCAGCGGTAGCGAAACTGCAGAAGGGCAATTATTAGCAGGCGGTAGCGTTACACTTTATTGTGTTGACCGGTGCCCGGTAGGAACTTTAGATGCCGAACATTTAACAAGTTGGAATAGTGCCTTCAGTGATCCAATTCAATCGCTGGATGACGCGAGAGTATTTACGTTTAGCACAAGTGGTGAAAATTCGTTAACGCTAATTCGTCAATCCAATAGCGAACCTATTCGCTACGCAAATGGTTTAACGGCAGAAGAGCTGGGTAATTCACCTTATAGCTGGGGAATTCGTTCTGGCTCTCTTGTTACCGCAGATGTATTAGCAACGCTCAGCAATCCATGGGACATTTATAATCCTCAAAAAGTCACTGTGTTTTATGAATGGGAAACAGGTTTAAATTCGTTTAACCAAATGGTAACCGTAAAAGATGGTGAGGGAAAAATTCAAACATTTGATAAACCTATACAATTTACCTATACCCATACAGACGCGAATGACCGTAGCGGTGATGCAGGTATTTACGATGGAAAAGTGACACTGCTAAATTACGGTGGCAATGGTCAACTTGGTGGAATTCCCGCAACCCAAGGTGACGATGGTCGTTACATAGCAGCCTTCACCATTGAAGACGGAACCTTAATGGGGCCGGACAATAAATACGTGATAAAAGCACAGGAAATTGAAGGCACAATGAAGCCAACACCTAATGCATGCAGCAGCTTGCAACTGTCTGCACCACCAGCACCAGTTCCAACCGAGACGGAAACGGACGCAAGTGATATAGGTGAAATGCCAGTAGTAACCGGCTCACCAAAAGTTATTGCAGGAGTTGTTCAGTAGTACTTAAATAAAAAAGCGTGCAACCCAACTACAAAAGCAAGAAGTGGGACCCATATTAAAGCCAGTGAATGCTACTGGCTTTTTTTATTCTTATATTTTATGCGAGCTTGCAATAACGAAGCATATTCAGTTTAATTGCAGCATCACCAATGGACTAGTATTCATAGTCCTATCTACTGGTTGTACGTTCGTTAAAATAATATGGAGAATTATATGAAAGTTAAAAAATTTTTACCCGCTTTGTTTGTTTTTGCAGGTTCTGCTCAAGCAGCTACAACTGATTTTCTTTGTACACCAACTAATGTCGGTCAAATTGATTCCAGGATTCACGTTCAATGTGAACAAGCATCTGCAGACGGCAGTAACTCAATAATTTTTTTTGCAGTTCCAACTACTGGTACTAGCGAAGCATCAGATATTTCAAATAGATTTTTATCCGTGGGCATGGCAGCCTTGGCATCTGGAAAGCGCATTCGAATGGTATATATAAATGGCGATACAAGTGGAGGAGCTTACGGATGCGGCAGCACTAACTGCCGTAAAGCAATAGGTTTTTTTCTTGAAAGATAATTAAAAATTATCGCTGCTTAGGAGGCGCCAATGGCGCCTTTTTTGTTTACATTAAATCATCACAACATCTTAAAAAACGTAGCGCGGTAGTGCTGCAATTCTGCAATTG
>CBHTVU010000018.1:0-35137 GCA_966096785.1 uncultured Gammaproteobacteria bacterium
CCGATGTGGTTACTACGATCAATTGATTCTTCGGGGCGATTTAAACGTGCGCGTACATGCTCGGCACGGTCGAAATCACGTGTTCTGTTTGGTTCTTGAGCGATAACTCCCGGGCGGTTATCCCGATTGTCACCCCTATTAAAATCATGATTGCTGCGGGGGTCGCGATTTACATTATTGTCTCGGTCTCGGTTATCACGCTGTTGATCCGGCCGTGAAAACTCCCTGTGACGTTCACGATAGTCGCGATCATTGCGATAGGATTCATGACGGCTGCCATAGGTTTCACGCAAATTATTGTTGTAATAGGCGACGCCGTGTCTATGTACCGGATCATGACGCCATTCACGAGCGCCTTCATAACGCACTATGCTGCGGCCAGTGTAGAAACGTGGATTGCCTGAGTAGTGCGTATGACGATCAATCACTACAACTCTGCGATCGCGCCAGTGGCAGGAACTGTAAAAATAGGTTGGACCGATATAGATGCTTGGTCCCCAGTAAAAGCCAGACACATAGGTATAGCTGGCAGGATAATTCCAATACACAGGTGGATAATCAGGCCACCACCAGTTGCCGTAGACAACGCGGGTATCGTACACGGGAACATACACAACACGTTCTTGTGCGGGTTCAATAACGATATTGTCGTTATCCTGCTCAACGCTGATGTGCTGGGCTTTTTCCAAATTACCGGTGGCGTAAGCGCGTTTACGTAATCGTTGCACTGTGTCCATCACTTCATCTTCGTCATCGAGAAATGCATCACCTACACGTTGGGTCCAATCCACGTTCTCGCTCATGCGCTGCAAAACATCGGGAAAAGCGACCAGCGCTTTTACGCTTGGGTCCCAGTCTTTATTTTCGGCGAATTTTAGCGCGTCTTCTGTTTTGAGATCTTTATTGGAACGGACCCAACGATCCGCCTGGACAACTTCCAATGGATAGGTCGAGGCAATCAGCACTTGCGAAAGGAGCGTGTCGGGGTAGAGCGCTATGGGAGCAAGCATTTGGTCCAGCTCAGCTTGACTGAAGTCCACAGAGTCGTCATCGGCTGCGAATACTAATGGCGTCAATGCAAGCAACGGAACTATCGCCAGTAATCTGAAGAGAATTTGAAAGCGCTTTGACAAACGATTCAAGAGTTTCATGTTCATTTCTCGTGTAATAAATCCTGATGCGGATTCGCTGATTTGCAGCGATGCCTGAGATGTTAAGCCCGGAATGAGACCACTCCCATAAGACTTCGACACCTTGGATACTTTATAAGTTGCGACGGCTTAATAGTGCCTGAATAATGGCCGTGCCTGAAAATCTGGTTTTGTTGCACGGCATCATGGAATAACACTTCAGGGTGAGCAAGCGCTTTATCTTGACTAAAACGCTAGCGGCTTGATAATGGCGACCTTATGAAGTTTTAATCAGCGAGTTTCTAATGATAGATGTGAGTTTCCAGCTGAAGGGTAGCGCCTTGACGGTTGTTGTATTGGCTCTGGTTGAATACCACCCCAAAACTCTTGCTGTTGAGTTGAAAGAAAAGATTGATCAGGCCCCGCACTTTTTTGTGAACTCACCGGTACTAATCAGTCTCGAACGCCTGGAAAATCCTGAAAGCTGCACCACGTTAATTAATGACGCAACGGGTTTAATTCAAATTTGTCGCATGCTGGACTTGCAACCCCTGGGTTTTACTGCCGTTCCTGAAGTTTTATTACCCAGCGTCCAGAAAACCGGTTTAGCTATTTTGCCGACACCTTCCGAGCGTGCACTAAAGATTCCGGCATCTGCTAAAGCCAAACCAGCAGAAACTGTAGTCGAAACTGTCGTGGAGCGTGTTATTGAAGAGCGCTTGGTGCAACGTACCAGCCGCGTAATTACACGGCCCGTTCGTTCAGGCCAACAAATTTATGCTGAAGGTGCGGATCTCATCGTCCTTGCACAGGTCAGTGAAGGGGCTGAAGTGTTGGCCGACGGGCACATTCATATTTATGGATCTCTGCGTGGCCGCGCACTGGCGGGAGTAAAGGGCGATGAAAGTGCACGGATTTTCTGCCAGAGTTTGGAAGCCGAATTAGTTTCAGTTGCCGGTAATTTTATTTTGCAAGATGTACTTCCAAAGGAATTATTTAAAAAACCTGTTCAGATTTCATTGAAGGGTGAAAAAGTTGTAGTGGACGCACTTGTCACGGCGTAAAAAAATACAATGCATAGTTGGTGTATGCACATAAATTTTAAAATCGACCATAGAGAATGTAAGGAGCCTACCTTGGCTAAAATTATTGTTGTCACATCGGGTAAAGGCGGCGTGGGTAAAACTACAACCAGCGCAGCTATCAGCACTGGTTTAGCAATGCGTGGCCACAAAACTGCGGTTATAGATTTTGACGTGGGATTGCGTAATCTGGATTTAATTATGGGTTGCGAGCGTCGTGTAGTTTACGATTTTGTAAACGTTATTAAGGGCGAATCCAATTTAAGCCAGTCGCTAATTAAAGATAAGCGCACTGAAAATCTTTATGTTCTTCCCGCATCACAAACTCGGGATAAAGATGCTTTGACAAAGGAAGGTGTTGAAGCAGTTCTAAATGAATTATCAAAAGATTTTGATTACATTGTGTGTGATTCTCCCGCCGGTATTGAACAAGGTGCGCAAATGGCCTTGTACTTTGCCGATATCGCCATAGTGGTAACCAATCCGGAAGTATCATCAGTGCGCGACTCGGATCGCATCATCGGCATTTTGCAAAGTAAATCGCGCCGCGCCGAACAAAATCTCGAACCTATTAAAGAGCATCTATTATTAACACGTTACAACCCAACTCGGGTTGCGGCGGGTGAAATGCTGAGTGTAAGCGATGTTGAAGAGATTCTCGCCATTCCATTGTTAGGCGTGATTCCAGAGTCAGATGCAGTGCTTAAGGCGTCAAACCAGGGTACTCCGGTCATTCTTGATGCGGAAACCCAGGCGGGACAAGCTTACAGTGATGCAGTTGATAGATTATTGGGCAGTGATCTTCCACATCGTTTCCTTGAGGCCGAAAAGAAAAGTTTCTTAGCGCGTTTGCTTGGAGGTAAATAGTGAGCCTTTTTGATTACTTTAAAAAGAAAAGTGCACCTTCGTCTGCTTCCACTGCTAAAGAGCGGTTGCAAATTATCGTTGCGCATGAACGCAACAAGCGCAATTTGAAGCAACCGGATTTTTTGCCCCAGATGCAGCAGGAGATTATTGCAGTCATTCGTAAATATATTCACATAGAGTCAGATCAGGTGACGGTGAATTTGGATAACACCGACAATTGCTCTGTATTGGAATTGAATATTACTCTACCTGAATAAGATACTTTTAGGTTACCGTGTAAATAAGCGTGTTTGAATAGGAAAAAAGGAAGGCTACCAGTAGCCTTCCTTTTTTTTTGAAATTAATCAGGCAATTCATTTCCCTAAGATAATCCACTTCCATTAGGAGTTTTTATGGATATATACCGTCATTCAATTAAGAGATTAAGTGTAATAGTTGCGATACTTTCATTGACAGCCTGTGGTTATCTTATTCAACCCAAGGTTAAAACGGGCGTGGTGAATCTCGCGCCGGGCAGTTACAAAATTGATAAGCAGCATGTAAGTGTTTTATTCAAAATAAATCATATGGGTATGTCCACTTTTGTGGGTCGATTTAATGCAGTAGACGCCTCTTTGGAATTTGATCCCAAGCATATGGAAAATGCCAGGTTATCTGCTGTAATTAACATTGCAAGTATTGATGTTAATAATAGTGACCTGGAGGAAACCTTGCGTGGCAGCAGTTGGTTTGATGCCGACGTATGGCCACAAGCGCTGTTCACCACTACTAGTGTTGAGTTGGTCAGTGATGCGCGCGCAAGGTTTAGCGGCAATATGACACTGCATGGTGTCACCGCCCCTGTAGTTTTGGATGTTGTGTTTAACGGAGGCGGAGACAATATGCTGACCGGTCACTACACTCTGGGTTTTACTGCTACAACGCAATTTAAACGTTCACAATTTGGTATGGATTATTTAATTCCAGCAGTAGGTGATGAAGTGAATGTAGAAGTCTTTGCAGAATTCCAAAAGCAATAAGCCTCTAAAAACACCAGCAACCATAAATTTTAGATAGGAAAAAGCAAAAAACATAGTGCCAGTGATTTTAAATTCATGTAATGGACGATGATATGAGTAAAAAAAGTTATCGCTTCTTTTTTGTGTGTGCTTTAGGTGGTCTTGTTCTTTATGCGATAGTTCTCGTTTTGTATTTACGACACGATTCAGAAAGCCCGGAGGCTCACAAAACAATCACTCACAACGGAGTTATTTTTTTAGGTCAGGGATGGGGTATAAGCGAACGGGAAGAATTATCTTACACGTCGTTTGGTTCACGCATAGTAGATTATGATTGGTTTCTGGCGCTGGAAAATGCAAGTAATGAAAAACTTTTCCGGCACAACGATAATTTAACTCGTCTGGGTTTCTTAACGGAACCACCACATAAATTTAATCCTGATGGCTTACCCATAGGTGTTACTCGCGACAGTGATGCCAAAGGAAACTCTTGGATGGGTTTAACCTGTGCTGCTTGTCATACCGGTGAAGTTGTCATTAAAGGCCAACCTGTTCGTATTGATGGTGGACAAAGTTTAATTAATTACACACAGTTTGAAGTTGAAATTCTGGCAGCTTTAACGGCAACACTCGCACAGCCTGAAAAATGGCAGCGCTTTCTTCAGCGATTGCAAAAAAATAAAAAAAATATTGATGCTAGTACACTAAAGCAAAAGTTAGCTAAAAGTGTTGAGGGGTTGGCGACGCGTTTTGCAGTTAATGCCACTCAGGTTCCTTATGGTCATGGACGTCTTGATGCATTTGGTCAAATCTTTAATGCGGTAACGGCAGATGGTTTAGGCATTATTGAAAATAGACGGCCCCCGGATGCACCAACCAGTTTTCCTGTCCTCTGGGATGCCTCGCATTTGGACCTGGTGCAATGGAATTTGTCAGCACCCAATAAAGAACCGGGCCCTCTGGGGCAAAACGCGACTACTGCACTGGCGGTCTATGGAACTATAGACATTATGGGTGAGGGACTGACATATTCTTCCAGTATAAAAATTGAAAATCTGGGGTACATTCAGAAGAAATTTTATAAATTAATTTCACCTAAATGGCCTCAAAATCTTGCAGGCAATTTAGATACAGAGCTCTTATCCAAAGGTGAAAAAATTTATCAAAAAGAATGTTTGCAATGCCATCAAATGGTGGATTCAAGTAATCCTGATCGGCAGCTTGCAGCAGTAGCTGTCCGCGCGGATGAAATAGGTACTGATGCACGCATGGTAAATAATTTTAGTGAAGGAAGAGTAAAAACAGGGGAGCTAGAGGGTAAACACTTCGCGCTTTGGTTTGGTGAAAAATTTACCGCGCAGGCAAAACGTTTGGATGTAGTTATGCATGTGACCTTGGGAGCCTTGTTACATAATCCCTGGGATAGCTTATGTTCGATAATAGAAGAGTTTCAGCAAAATAAATCACGCGAATTGAATGTGGATTTGAAATATTACAAAGCGCGTCCAATCAATGGCATATGGACATCAGCACCTTACTTGCACAATGGATCTGTGCCGACGGTTTATGATTTATTGCTACCTGCCGCCCAGCGCCCCAAACAATTTTATGTGGGCAATCGCGAATTGGATACGGATAAGGTAGGTTATCAAGCAACATTTTTGGAAGGTTCAAGCTTGTTTGATACTACTTTGCCAGGAAATTCCAATTCGGGACATGAATATGGTATTCAATTGAGCGAGCCCGATCGTAAGGCGCTCGTTGAATATGTAAAAAGTTTGTGATGGGTTTAAAAAAACGCCTGACTTTCATCAGGCGATTTTTTAAAAGCTAATATTAACACCTATGAAACCTGTGCGACCTACAGCTGGAAAGCCAACGTCATTGACGTATTCTTCGTCAGTAATATTTTCTATATTTAGATTTATGGTCAACTGATTAGTGGCTCGCCATTTTGCGCCAAGATCTACACGATTATATGCATCCAGAGTTTCGATCAAGCTATCACCTGTATAAAGGCTTGATCCAAAGCGTTCATCTACCCACAAATAATTAGCGTTAAACTGCCAGCTCTCGTTTAGTGCAAAAATTGCGTTTGCACCAACTTTCACTTGCGGTCTACCCATTAATGGATGTTCCGAATCAATATCTGCGTAACTTGCGTGTGCGCCGAGTTGCCATTGGTTGTCTTGTGTGTGCCAATGAATTTCAGTTTCAACTCCGCGAGTATCTATGATATCGGTGCGGTTTACGTTTCTAAATAACTCGCTATCAAAATCGATGAGATTAATATAGGTGTTTCTAAAATAGCTTATGTTAACGCTCGTATTATTTTCCTTCCATTCGAATCCGGCGTCGCGCGTGGTGGCAATTTCCGGTTTCAGGTCACGGTTGCCAACGAGTGGATGCCCGAGTGCAGAAAAGCCTGGCAATTTATAACCTTGCCCTGCATTTGCAAAAAAACTTAGCTCGCCGTTAATTTGATAACGCACACCTATTTGCCCATCGTCTCTTGCATCAAGATGTTCCGCTTTATCACGACGGCCGCTGGCCTGTATCAATAAATTCTCAGTCACGTATCCATTAATATTAATAAACGCGCTATTGATACGACGATCCAATGCAAAGTCAGGTGGAATATCCACACCTGTAATGTAACCCTTGCTCTCACCGGATTCTTGTTTGGTCTCCACACCAATATTTCCCCAAACAGATTTTTCATCGCCGATGGTATTGATCCAGCTTAAATTTTTGCGTGTAAAATCTGTATTACTACCATTAGGTGGAACAGCAAAATAAGGAATTATTCCGGGAGACGTCAATTCTTCCTGACGATTAAACCATGAGGCTTGTACTTTGCTGCGCCAGATATTATTCACTTGTAATTGCCATGCGAGCGCCGCGTTTTGATCAGTGTAATCGCTATGGTCAAGATCACGGCTCACTGCAAATAAGGAACCGCCGCTTTGCTCAGGAAATGTTGTTTTCTCCCCATCTAAATAGCGGTAGGTAAAATCAATACGCTGCGTGTTATCCTGCCAATTTAATTTTACGAGTGCTTCCTTATTTTTTGCAGTGCTGCCTTCAATAGGTTCACCACCATCTTTACTTTGCAACTTTACTGCGTAACCAATTTTATCAACCGCACCTGTTGTGCTGAAGCCTCCCGTTTTGTAACCATCTTCTCCAACAGAAACCGATAAATTTTGTTGCGCATTCTGTGTAGGTTCGAGCGTAATAATGTGAATAACACCTGCAACTGCATCTGATCCATAAATAGACGATTGTGCACCGCGAATAATTTCAATGCGTTTAATAGAATCGATATTAATATTGTTGACATCAAATGCACCGCCACGTGTATTGGTCGGGTCGTTTAATTGCACTCCATCCAATAATACTAATGTGTGGTTACTTTCGGCACCGCGCAATGAAATAGCAGTGAGGCCTCCAGGTCCGCCTTGTTCTTCTACCCAAATACTCGGAACCTGGCGCAGTGCGTCTACCAAGCTGTGGCTACTTAATGCGAGCAATTGTTCCTGGCTAATTGTTGTAACTGATGAAGCGATTTGCTCTGCCGAGATAGGGCTGTAAGTGCCAGTGACAATAATTTCATCAGTAGAGGCATAAGCGTGAGTTGCAATTAACGCACTGATAAGAACAGATAAATTTTTAAAAATCATGTTAAAACCCTAATAAAAAATGGCCACCTACGAGGTAGCCATAAAAACAAACGTGCATTGCTTCTACGAGAATAAATTTATTTGGCGTTAGCAAATTTATAAAGTGAGTAGTAACTATGCAATTGTGCAGGTGCGGCATCTTTAAACAATTGATTATTGTTTAATTCGATGTGATAAACACGCGCGGTTTGTTGCGGATGAACTGATGGATGGCCAAGCTCCGCAAGGTCAATTGTAATTTGTTTGCGATCTGCACTGATACTGATGTTTGTAATTCTTTCCATAGCTTTACCTAATTCATCAGAACCGTAATCTGCTGCGTCACGGTACACCCAGGATTCAATATTAATTAGTTTTTGTAAATTAATGGCATCCATTGTTTCATTAATCGGTTGAGTTAACTGCAACATAAATCCAGCATCAGTGGCGTGTGTGCTGTGAATAGCGGGCGCTATGATTTTGCCATCCCATACAATGCGTTGCATGCTAGCAACGTGACCACCTTTTGCTTGCCATCCACGACCAGTTTGACCTAGTAGCAAACTACCATCCGGTAAAAATAATGGACGCATAACACCTGACTCTAATCCGTCTATAAATGGCATGACGCTACCTTGCTCTGCACCTTCAATTATTTCAGTATTTATGCGCAATAAGTTTGATTGGGTTTGATCGCCAATAAACATTTGATCTGCAAAAGGTCCGAATTTCCCTTTTGTTTTATCCCACGCAGGATTTCCAGGAGAGTTCGCTACTTTATTGTGCGGTAATAAAATTATAGGTGTTGCACGTTTATCTGAAACCTTACTCCAGGAAATTTCCGGTGAGTCAGGTGTCATGCCCGGAAGATCAACAAGGCTTGATGGATGACCGTAAAATTTATTTTGTTCCAGTATAAAAATTTTTGAGGTGCCTACAAATTCACCCTGATTGTCAGAGTACCAGAGACGCCCATCTGGCCCTGTAGCTAAACCTGCAGGGCTGCGCAATCCATTTGCCCAAGGTGTAAATTTGCCAACATTATTTTTATTATTATTTTCCACACGAATATTCCAACCGGCAAATCCGCCAGCGCTACCCATGTATTTTCCACCTGCGTTATAGGCTGAACCATCGCTACCATCAGCGAGATTAATATTAATGTAGTAGGCGCCGTCAGCACCGCGTGTAGGTCCGTGCATGTAGGAATGGTAATTGCCGTGATAGGAATGTGCATCGAATAAAGTTTCGTAGCTATCTGCGATACCATCGCCGTTGGTATCACTAATTCGCGTTAGTTCTGCCTTTTGACCGACAACGATAGTGAGACCTTTTTTATCTTCAATGACCAAACCAAGGCTATCAAAAGTACCTTCCGCAAATAGATACCACTGGCCTTTAACAAGTCGCCAGATTCCTGCAGTGCGAGTGCCCACTACCAAGGTGCCATCTTGCGCAACGGCTAATCCGAGCGCTTCAAATAATTGTTCACGGCCAAAATTATCTTTGGGTGGATAATAATTTTCGATACTGTAACCGGCAGGTAATTCGGCGGTAGCTTTAACAATTTTTAAAGCTTGTTTGCGATTATCAAATGTGGATTTCGGAGCATGCCAAGCGTTAGTGGCAAATCCTATTTTTGCTTTAAGTGTTGCGTTAATTTTTCCAGCAGGTAAAGTCCAAACTTCGCTCTGAAGATTTCCTTTATCTGTATCCAATTTTGAAAGTACACTAGTATTAATAGAAAATTGTTGTTCATTTTCCAGTTCCCCGGTGATATTTATCCGCAAAGTACCTTCGCTTTCAAATGTTGTTTGTACTGATAACAGGTTTTTCCCTATGCGATATTTGAAGTAGGGCGTTGCTAATTTGTCTTTTGAATTTCTTGCATAACCTAAAAATTGAGCGTCTACCTGGGTTAAAAGTACAAGATGATCTTGCTCGTTATAAAGTGATTTTTTTATTGTCTCGAAATCACCAAATTTTGCGTCTTTAAATGAAAAATCAATTATTTTTCCTGCATTGTCTAAGGGTGCAAACAAATATTCCTTATCACCTAAATTAATCTCACGACTCTCAAAGCCGGTTTTTAAACCTTTGCCACCACGATTAGTGAATTCCCCGGTCATATCCAAAAATCCGCCCTGCCAAATTTTCGCAACAGCCAGGATGCGAGGATCAAATGAATAATTGACTCCATTAACTTGAGCGACATGAATAGCTCGTCCAGAGAGGTTTAGCATTGGGCCGCGCTGAATACGCACTTGATCATCTACTAACAATTGCAAACGATCTTCGATGGGATTGTATTTTTCCGGAGTTCCCTGCTTCATGAGCTTAATGACTGGACCTTGATTTTGCAGATCGTTCAGACTCGCCAGATAGGTACCTATGGCATCAATTTGGATGTCATTGAGTATTTGTGAATTAAAAGGCGGCATTACTGGTAAATAAGCTTCGCCTTTTTTTTCTCCTTTTTCAGCAACGGCTAATTGATCCGTAGGCGAACGCACACTGCGATATAAATATTCAGAATTTGTTTTGATGTTAAACCTATGACCCTCTCCACCTTCAACCACCTCGCGTAATCGTGGCTCGCGGGTAAATAAACCAAATAAGTTCGGGCCTGTCGTGACGGTACTATCGTCTTTAATGACAGAATGACAAACATTGCAACCTACGGATTCAAAAGTTTCCTTACCCATAGCAACATAATCGACCAAGTCGTTAATGTTAGTTGTACTGCCACTTGTTGCAGGTGATGTAATATTGGAAAAATCGGCGGGTTGTACTTTGAAATTTCGGAAAGCAAAAGGGCCTTGATTCGCAAGAATCGCAGTTTGTCCGAAAGCGCTCTCCCAATTTGTAAAAGCATCATCACTTTGACGCTCGATAATTTGATTAGTGACTATTAGGTCACCATTAATACGTGCTTCCAGAATTAATGCCGATTGATCCTTTTCACTAGCCTCATTAAAACGTGGAGCTCGAAACTTTATACTTAAACTTTGCCATTCATTATTTTTAGTTTTGTTTTCCCCACCAAGTGAAAATCCGTAATGGCCCTGAATAAAAATTTTCGCTGTAGATCCCTGAGGGAGTAAATACTCCATGGTAAGTAGCGCGTCACCATAGAAATATTTTCCTACTAAATGTTTTTGAGCGGATGTACCATCCTTATTTACAACGATGAGTGAAGGTCCGGATTTTTTATTATCAATTTGAAACTTTTTTCCAGTCACACTGACATTTGAGGCTAAGACCCATTCAGAGTTTTCTTTGAAGGCATCTAAAGGAGATTCGGCAAATGTTCTGCTAGAGAAGATAATTAGCGCAAAGGTAATAAGAAAAATTTTTGAGAAAGACATGGTCCTGCTCCGTCGTTAAGATGCGAAGAAGCCGCACTTTATGCGGCGTTTGAATGGAATAGGCGTCAAGCTGTAACGCTTTCGTGATTAAATTTTTCTAAGCCAGATATTGCGGAAACTAACTGCATTCCCGTGATCTTGTAAGCGCAGCGGAGCACACCCGTGTGCGGTATAAACAGGCTTGCCGATCCACGCGGTAGCACCCTGGATTTCCACATTATTTTGAACTAGTACTCCGTTCAGCAACACTGTTACGCGCCCTGGAGATTCGAGTTTTTTCGCATCGTTAAATTTTGGAGCAGTAAATATAATATCGTAAGTTTGCCAGACACCCGGTGCACGGGTTGGATTAACCAGAGGAATATGTTGCTTGTAAATTGAACCTGCCTGGCCGTTAGAGTAGGTTTTATTATTGTAGGAATCCAATATCTGGACTTCATACTGCTCTTGCAAAAAAATGCCGCTATTGTTGCGAGCTTGGCTGGTTAATTCTTTACCATCTTCGCCAGTAATTTTGGTCGGTGACGCCCATTCAACATGCAATTGAATGTCACAAAAAGATTCTTTAGTTTTGATATCTCCCGTTTTGGGTACAACTGTTAACACTCCTTTTTGCACATTCCATTTCGCTTCGCCGCCTTCAGCCCCTTGCCATTGGTTGAGCGATTTTCCATCAAATAAAATGATCGCATCAGATGGCGCGCTATTTTCATTGGCAGTTACTACTGCAGGGACAGGTGTCCATACTTCTGTTTCCTCCGCTAACTGCCATGGTTCTTTGCTAGAACTAGAGCTACTTGACGCAGCGATTAGTGGCGAAGGAAAAAGTATAATTGTTGCTAATGCGATCAGATTGGTTGTTATTAATTTCATTATTGATTCTCACTTTGTGGGGTGCGGTCGTACCTGAGTTACAACTTGGTTAGTGTAGCTGCAAAAAAATTCCGTCGGAACATATGCATCTGTGTATTTTATTAGCTGTTGATTGAGCTATTATTGAGTGCCATGTTGAATTAACGAACATAATACGAATTGTTATTTTTTTATAGATAAGAAAAGTTAATCGCAATAGTTCATATTTTAACGACAGCTGTGGCGCGTTCAGGAAGGTTTTCGCATGGAAACTAGAGCCACCCCACCGATAACTAAAGCTGCACCTATAAGCTGGAGTGCACCTATGGTTTCATCTAACACAACCGCACCTAAAAATAATGTCATTATTGGACCACTTATTCCCAAGCTTGCCGCTCGACCACTACCAAGAATACGAATACCTTCATTCATCAAAAAGGATGGAATAACCGTACAAAAAACAGCGAGCATTAGGGCCAAACCGTATACGGGTGGAGCGTAGTTAAGGCTTCGAATATTTTCAATGACAAGGTTATGGACAATAACGCCAGCACACGCGGCTATCATTCCATAAGCTGTGAAACGTAAAGAGCCTATGTGTGGAATCATATCGCCAGCTATAACGATAAAAATGGCGAACGTAATTGTACTAACTAACACCAGTGAACTTCCTAACGCGGTTAATTGCCAGGAATTGTTAAGCTTAATGTCGTGTACAAATACTAATAGCATTCCTGCATAAGCTACCGCCAGCGCTATTTTTTCTACTGTTTGAATTTTGTTGTGTTTTACAAATGCCAGAATTAATAAAACCAGGGTAGGGTATACATATAAAATCAGGCGCTCTAGTCCGGCAGATATATACTGTAATCCCATGAAATCGAATAGACTTGAAATGTAATAACTCAGTAAACCCAAGCTAATAATTTTTCCAACTTCTTTTTTAGTAAGCGTTGACTGTTTTTGAGTTTGCAGCCATATAGCTACAGCCACATAAAAAGGCAGAGCAAATAACATACGTAACATTAGCAATGACGATGCAGTCACCCCGTAACGATACGCAAGTTTAATTAAAATTCCCTTGGCAGCAAAACAGCAAGTCCCCAACAAAATAAAAACTACACCGCGTGTATAGTGCGCCGATTTACTACCTGTCACTGATACAACTCCCCATACAAATCCAGGTGAGTTAGATAAAGACGCAAATCAAATTCATACTGGTGGTAGCTGGGTTCAATGTGACGACAAAGCTGATAGAAACTTTTGTTGTGTTCTTTTTCTTTGAAGTGTGCGAGTTCATGTACGACGATCATTTTCAAAAAGGCTTCAGGTGCAACACGAAACAAGCTTGCAATTTTTATTTCATTAACGGCTTTTGTTTTAATCCCCTGCACTCGGGATATATAGTGATGTTGCCCTAAGGCGTGCTGGATTACTTTAATTTTTGAATCATATTGCACACGATTTAACGGCTGAGACTTGCTCATGTATTGATTTTTTAACTCGACGGAATACTCATAAAGTTGTTTGTCTGTACGAACATTGTGGGTATTAGGATATTTTTTTAGCAAAATCTCTCCCAACCGATTATCGCGAACAATTTCCTCAACCTGAAAAATTGTTTCCGCTGGATAGCCAGTCAGATATTTGAGGGGAGACAGGTTATGCATAAGCGGACCACATATTTAATAACTTGCGCATTCTAGGTTGGCAGCCGTATTGCCACAATGGCACGCTGCTGACGTTATCAGTTGACCAAAGTTATTTTGCAGCAGATTACTTAAGACGAAATCCAGTGTAATGGCGAGGGGCCGGGAAATATGAAAAACTTCGGGTCAAGAGTAAGCAATCTGATTCCGTGCAGAGGTACGTTTTTTTGGGGAAGTTCGCTAATTTGTGTAACGAGCCAAGCCGCACAAATGCCCGGTTATTGTACGCTATGCCTGTTAAATTATTAAAGTCATGAACGAGTTTGTGTGAGCATTGTGGTGGAGCTAGGTGTGGATAATGTTGCTTTACGTGACAGCAGAAAACCCGTTAGTATTAGATTTCTGGAGTTAGACAATGGTAGAGGTAATCTAGATGTCCGTGGCAGATACTTATGTCAGTATTCGTGGTCGTCGACTTGATTTGGATGATCTCGTCGATAGCCGCCTTCGCAGCGAAGATTATCTTTTAGGATTGCGTGAGCGAATTCGTAATGCGCAGCCTTTCCAACATTTTGTAGAAGATGGTTGGTTTAACCCTGTTTTGTTAGAGCTTGTATTGGAAGAGTTCGAGGAAAAGGCCGACCCTGCGTGGAAACCCGTAGCAGATAAATACCAGAGCACGCATCGTTCGGTAGTGGGTACAAATTTGGGGCCTGCGAGCCAACTGTATTTTTCCATTGTGAATGCAGGTTGGTTTGTACGTATGCTATCCATGCTAACCAGCGTTGAAGATCTTGTGGTGGATGTTCAGTTGCATGGTGGTGGTCTTCACGAAACTCGACCTGGTGGAATGTTTGGTATTCACCGTGACTTTGATAGAAATGTCCGCACAGGCTTACATAACGAGATGGTATTGATTACCTACCTCAATAAAAACTGGCAGCCCGAATGGAACGGAGCGTTGGAATTATGGGACCCTTCTGCAACAAAGAAAGTGACAAGTGTTGAGCCAGAGTTCGGTCGTACGATTCTGATGTGTCACGGTAAGTCTAGCTTTCATGGGCACCCGACACCACTTACTCCTCCGCCCGGAGTTATACGTCGTTCGCTTGCGGCTTATTTTTATACAAATCGTTTCGCCAGTATTGATCGGGAGGATCGCGAAAGCTCATTGTTTTTATTTTGGGACAAAGGCGATCGTATTCGTCGTTTTGGTAAGGCAATAACTCCACCGATATTATGGGATCTTATTTCAAGCTCCAAGCGACACGAAAAGCGCAGTTATTAGTTAAGGCCTTCTTATCGCAATTATTTTGTCGCGCACATCTTTCAAAAGAAAACTTTTTTGACTAGTAGTGCAAAAATGTATCATGCGCCTGATAACAACTTGTCCAAACCTGTGTCGCAGTTCATATTTTTGAAATTTTATTGTCATATTAAAATGAGGTTTGATATTTATATTTTCGGCTATTTTTTCTTCAAAATAAAAAAATCTATCTTTTGCCGCACTCTTTTAATGCTTTGTGTGCCCCGTTATGTGACGAGGTGCTAAATTTTAAAAAAAGCTTTCACTTTGTTTGACGTCTCAATTTATTAAGTAAATTTTGTATGCGATTTCGTGTGGAAATCATATGTGCGGCAACGCACGAAATGAACCTGTACAATCTAGTAAAGTCGCCGCTGCCTATATCGCTGCTTTATTTAAAACCCTCCTTTCCAGGGCATTCACTTTTTTGAAACTTTTTTCGGGCACTTTAGATAAGGAGCGTGTGAGGCTAGATATTGTTTTTTGACTCAAGAATGCTTGTGGCACAGAAATTCGCTTGTGTTTTACTCTGAGCCGGATTTTTCATAATCACCAAAGATATTTTATTTTAGTTAGCGTCAGTGTTTCTTTTGGCCTGAATAATGCAGGCACTCAATAAGTCACATACAGCTTAGTGGAGAGAGTAATGAACAGTCCAGATATGCCTAGTGGCCCCATGTCCCCGGTGTCTATAAACGCTCAGCCACCGGGGATTCGTTTGCATCATTCAAAAATCCTAGCACTGTTTCGTGCAATTGATAGTTTTTTAATCGTATGTATGCTGTGGGCAATTTTGCATGTGGCGAATTTAGAATGGGTGAACGCGTATACTAGTTGTGCAATTTCCGCCGTCATCATTTTCGGATTTTTCGCGGAAGGAAATGAAGTTTATTATTTGTGGCGGGGTGATTCCCATTCTGGTTTAGCAATGCGCCTGGTTACAGCGTGGCTGGGCACTGTGTTGATCATTAGTCTTGCATTGTTGTTTTTCTATCGCGGTGGTGAATTAGATACAAACATCCTTACTTTATGGGCGATCGAAACTCCCGTTGTGATGGTCGGTCTCCACTGGGGGCGTCGAGTACTTTTAGCGAAATTACGTTCCAATCCAGCAGAGCCGCGTAGAGTGGCAATTGTGGGTGCCAATGAATTAGGTTTACGTTTAGTTAACTCCATGACTGGAATGCCTTGGTTGGGCTATCGCGTAGTTGGCTTTTACGATGACCGTATAGAGAAGGATGATTCAAGTCGTCGTTTGATGGCGCAAAATATTGAGATCAAGGGTGGCTTGGAGCAGTTATACAAAGACGCTCACAATGGAATCATTGATATAGTTTATGTAGCCCTTCCAATGCGCGCAGAATTGCGTATGCACGAATTAATTAATCGTTTGGCTGATACTACAGTGACGCCCTATGTTATTCCGGATGTGTTTAGTTTTGACCTCATGCATTCACGTCTAACTTGCTTGAAAGGTATTCCAGCACTCAGTATTTATGACTCGCCACTGGTTGATAACGGCTGGGCGAAGCGTCTTGAAGACATCATTATTTCATCCTTAATGTTAATCATGCTCGCAATACCCATGTTGATTATTGCATTGGCTGTGAAAGCGACTTCACCAGGTACCGTGTTTTTCAAACAAACTCGTTATGGAATGGGTGGCGAACGTATTAAGGTCTGGAAATTCCGCTCAATGACTGTATGCGAAGACGGCGATAATGTTGTTCAGGCCAAGCAGGGTGATATGCGAGTAACTCCACTAGGAGCTTTCCTACGTCGCACGTCTTTAGACGAGCTCCCACAATTATTTAACGTGCTTAGCGGCAGTATGTCGTTAGTTGGTCCGCGTCCTCATGCGGTCGCTCACAACGAATTTTATCGCGGCCAAATCAAAGGTTACATGTTGCGCCACAAAGTGAAGCCTGGAATTACCGGCCTCGCGCAAATTAATGGTTTCCGTGGTGAGACTGAAACATTGGATAAAATGTCTGGCCGTATTACCTACGATCTCGAATACATTCACAACTGGTCTTTAATGCTGGATATAAAAATCCTGTGGGGTACCTTGTTTAGAGGTTTTGTGGGGCAGCAAGCCTACTAAGGCGGCGGGATTGTGATGCGAGATATTTTAAACAACCGTACTAAATTAGTAGCAACGACAGTTTTTATCCTGATGCAAAGCAGTATGGTTGTAGCAGAGGACAGATTATTTACTGGAGTTCTTGGGGCATCTGAGTTGTGGGACAGCAACTTTTTTCGAGATCCTGATGATCTTGCTGTCTCAGAACAAATTACGCTGCTCACTGCCGGCTTTGCGCTGTCAACCAATATTAGCCGCCAGCAGCTTAGTTTGCGCTGGCGAGTTAAATCCTATCAACATGCTGAAAACGATCAATTTGATAAAACTTTTCAGGATGGCGTCGCGCGTTGGAATGGTTCTTGGGCTGGTGATTTTACAACGAACGCTGAGCTATCTCGCGATTCATATTTAATTGACAGGTGGGAGCTCGAATCAAACGTAGAAGAGAGTGATGTGGTTTCGCGTGATATTGGAAAGTTTGTGCTTACTAAAGGGCGTGAAAATCGCTTCTCGTTTCAGGTTGGTGCAAGCAAAACCAAACAAAAACATTCGAACACTCAATTTGATAATTTAGATTATGAGGATGATGAAGGTTTTGTAGGCGTTACTTATAAAACACCGTCGCATTCAACTTTTACTGTTCGCTACAGAGCCAATGAAAGGGTGTATGACGACCCACCGTTGCCAACAAATGCAGATGATCCACGCGATTATAATTTTAAAGGCCAGCAGGTCGAAGTTGAAAATGTTTGGAAGATGTCAGAAAAAACGACTTCTACTATCACGCTTGCAAGATTCAATCGTGATGGAGACCTGAACGATTCAACGGGTGATTATGCCTCACTGGATTTAAGTTGGGATGCGACGCCGAAGATGCAATGGCATACCGGATACACCTATAAAAAACCTGCAATAGGCGAAACCATAGATGCACCCACCACAATTGAAACCGGATTTGTATCATTGTCTTGGGATATAACGCCGAAGCTTACTCTCTCAAGTCGTGCAGAAAAGTTATGGCGTGATTATAGCTACTTGGCGATTCAACCTTCTGAGCCGGATTCGCCAATCAACGTTCCGCGGAAGGAGTCACAGATCAATATTTCTCCGCTCGAACTGACTTATACAATGAATGAATCTCTGAGTTTTAAGCTTGATACATCATGGCGAAGAAATAAATCTCCTATTAATGATAGGGAGTACGAAGTTTCGCAGGCTTCACTTGGTATGGCTTTCCGCTTTTAGAGGCGATTAAACAATTTTAATCTGTGGCAATTTGATAAACCTATTGGATTTGATTCAGATTAATAAATTTTCATATTGTTATTCCTTGATCTTGTGGCATGGAATATTTTTCGAAAAAACTGAGGTATTGAAGGTATGATTAAAAATATCTTTTCGTTCGCTGAGCGAAAATCTGTATCAACCGGACGATTACCCTATGCTCATGTTGAGCTGTTTCATTGGTCGCCTTCTAACGGTAGTGTAAATTTTGGTGACAGGTTAGCTGATATTGTCTCGAGACAAATGCTTGCGCTGCATGGATTGAGCCTTGATGACGAGGTTGATCGTCAGGAACGTTTGTTTTCTATTGGTTCTGTATTGCATTTCACCAAAACTGGCGATCATATTTGGGGAACTGGTTGGAATGGAAAAATTCCCGAGAAGGAATTTAAAGCCAAGGGTTTGAAAGTGCATGCGGTTCGCGGGCCCTTAACTGCTGAGTTTTTGAGAAGTCGCAAAATAGATGTCCCTGATATTTTTGGTGATCCTGCGTTGTTGCTTCCGCATATTTTCAAAAACAGGTTTAAACCCACCGCAGAAAATGATTATGTATTTGTTCCCAATCTTCATGATCTGACTTTAGTTGCGCAGGAAGATAATGTTGTTTCGCCTTTGTGGGGCTGGAATACTGTTGTAGAAGCTATTTTAAAATCCAAATTAGTACTGGCTAGTTCGCTGCACGGTCTTATTATTGCCGAGGCTTTTGGGATTCCTGCGCGTTATGTCCGCATTTCTGAAACTGAGGATTTGTTTAAATACAAAGATTATTATTTCGGTAGCGGACGCACTGAGTCAGAATTTAAATTTGCAACGTCAATTGCAGAGGGTTTGGAAATGGGTGGTGCACCTGCGATTCGTTACAATCCCACTCCTTTAATGAAGGCATTTCCCTTAGCTTTGTGGGGAAAGCGTCTAAACCGCTAAAACCTGCTGCAGCTCATTTACCCCTTTAATTAACTTTGGTAATCATATCTTTGCAAAATTGCGCAGAGATATGATTGTTTTTTTGTGCTCCTCTTTGTGTTGCAATAGTCGAAAAATAACACCAACTCATTATCGGCAAAGCCCAAAAAATTCTATTCTACAAGTTTGCATCCATTAACGTTTTAAACGCGTAAGTCTTCGCAAGGAAATTAACACGGGTTTAAATTTTTGAGGTGCCATATCTTCAGCTTCATTGAAAATAACTCCAGTACTCGATTTAAATATCACTAGCATAATGAAGGCGTAGATAAGTCCGCCAAGTAAGCATAATAAAGTGATGTTTAATAGTGCTGGAATTTTATGAGCTAATACAGGGGTTGCAAAATAAATAGCCGCGAACATAAATAATGAAGCCATAAGACTCGGAAAAACCGCTTTTGGAATATCGCTAATAGGTACATTGAATGCTTTTTTGAACCAGAATATTCCCATGCAGTTAATAACAAACCCACGGAACGAAAAGGCCCAAGCGGCGATTACCAAGCCATAGGGAACGAATATAAGACCGAGACAACAGTTTATAGCGAAAGACACCATAGATATGGTCATTACCATTTTGGAATGGCCGCTTGCGGTAAGTGCTGCACTGATATGAAGTCCAATGACAAATGGAGCTATACCAAAAGATAAAATCGTCATTATCTCTCCGCTCAATTCCCATTTGACACCGAACGCGAACACAATAAATTCAGGTGCTATGGCCGCCGCTCCGAAAAACAACGGAAATATTAAAAAGGCTCCCATGCGAATCATACGAATAGCGGCCTTACCCTGATTCGCTTTTCCTTCAACGCGGGCGAGCGCGGAAAGTGCTGTATGTTCAAAGGGTTTCAGCAAAACATCTTGTAGAATATATAAAGCTCTACCGCCAACACGATAAAAACCTAAAGCTGCTGGGCCAATCATAATGCCGATCATAAGTTCAAATATTTTTGAACTGGCATTGCCGATGAATTGTGCGAGCATCAATGGTGATGAGAATCTTAAAATTTGCCCTGCAAATTCTTTTGAATAAGTCAGGCTTGGCATCCACTTGGCAGTTGATAAAGTTAATAGAGTTACTACCAACTGATTTAATATCTGTTGCGCGACAAGCGCCCACACCCCATAGCCGCGATAGGCCAGGAATATACCAATCGCACCGGGAACTAATCCTGCCAAAATTGTTCGAATTGCGATAATTTTAAATGCAAATTCCCGTTTTAGTTTTCCCTCATGTACAGCTTTGGTTCCCTCCAAAAAAAACATTACGGAAAACACATTTAAAATAGTTCCCGCTTCTGGTTGATAATAGCGAGCTACTAAAGGTGCAACTATGACAACAACAATGACTGCAACGGCTATTGAGAAAAGTAAATTAAGATAGAAGCAGGTAGATGCGTAAATGTTATCCCATTCTGCCTTTTGTACTACCGCCTGTGAAAACCCACCGTTAACAATGATTTTTCCCAGTTCAACAATAATTAACGCAAATGCCACCAGTCCTATTTCTGCCGGACTAAGCAACCGCGATAAAACTATAAAAATAACAAAGCTTATGGCGCTATTACCGCTCGCGGCTAGGCTCATCCACGCTGTGCTTTTTCCCAACTGTGCTTTTATATTCATGAAGATACTTGCTGAGAGGACGATTCGCAGAGCAGAATTTTTTCGTAGAGATTTACAGTAGATTCAGCGAGGTTGCGCCAATCATAATTGTCTAGCGGGCAAAGAGCGGGTCTTTGTAACGCATCCAACTTTTGTAACATGAGCTCTAAATTGGTGGCATCCAGATCGTTGCTGTAACTGTAAATCCATTGTGAACCTAATTCGTTTTGCAATTCGATAAACGGTCCTATGTGCGGTGCAATAACGGGTCTGTTAAACGATAATGCTAATAGCAATGCACCGGAATTAAAGATTGATTTGTAAGGTAGAATTACTGTGTCGGCAGCACTCATATATAAGTGAAGCCGATCATCTGCAATGAACTCAAGAAATAAATGGATATTGCTATTATCTTTAGCTAATAGTTCCAACTGCTCTTTATATTGGGGTGTCTCAGGTTTACCAGCAACAACCAAGATGTAATTGTCGAGTGCTGCGGCGCTAAATTCTTTAATTAACACATCGCAGTTTTTATAGGGTTTTACCATTCCCATAAACAGCAATACTTTTTTGTCGGTAATCAATCCCAGCTCTGCTTTTGCCTGCTCCCGATTTATTGCCCGGGGATAGGACTCACGATAGTGGCCATGAGGAATAATTGCAGAGGGTACATCTAGTAAAGCAGGATAGGCTTCTGAAAAGTTTTTCTTTCCTTCTTCAGTGAGAAAGATAAAGCCATTGCAAAGCTTAACGAATTGCGTAAGGAAAAATTGTGAAAACTTCGGATGAAAAGCATCGTGAGGTTTTAAGTTATGTGTAGTCCAAACAAGACGCGCACCTTTTAGTTTTGCAATGCTCATCATCAGCATAAGTAAGAGTGCGCGTTGAATTGCTTTCAGCCAGCTACGTTGGTCAATGTAACCATCTGGCCAATGCACATGCACTATATCAAACTTTTCTTTCAATACGCTTTTATGCGAATACTCACAAACTGTATGGCCGCTATCCTCAACTTTACGATAAAGCTGCGCATTGTAGGGATTTACTCTTTCATTGCTAAAAGCGGGGGAGGCTAAAATTCGCATTCAATATCTCATCGTCAGTTTAACGGCAATAACGCCGGTGCAATAAGTCGTTACGTTTTCTCTGCCCATTTAGATTTATTGCGCTCCGCATTGATACACAAGGCTAAAAAAATTCCTATATCAATAGTGTAACGCCGAAACAATCGTGTTGGTTCCAACGATAAACGGTAAAGCCATTCAAGTCTAAGTTTTCGTATTAGTGCAGGAGCACGCGGTTTATCTCCCGCGAGGAAATCGATCAGTGCGCCTACACCCATGAACACATTTGCATGAAGCTTGTTCTGGTGATCCAGAATCCATTTTTCTTGCAATGGATTTCCCATGGCCACTATAACAACATTCGCTCCGCTTGTATTAATGTCGGCGATGACTTTATCAATGTCTTGCATTTGTGCATAGCCATCGAGTGTACCCACAACATTAATATTCAGATGCTCGCGCATATTTTTCGCGGCGCGTTCAGCAATACCCGGTTTAGCACCAAGTAAAAAGACGCGTGCCTTGTGTTTCATATCTATTAAAAATTGGGGAACAAAATCGGTTCCGCATAAATTCTCAGGAAATTTTTTTCGATATAGCATGAGAGATGCTATATCCAAACCAATTCCATCGTTGGTAATAACACAACTGGATTTTAAAATGTCGTCTCGAATATCCTGGCATTTTACTATGAAATTGGTGTTTGCAAAAAACAACGAAATTTGTTGCTCATTATCAATTGCATGTTCAAGTTTTTTACCCAACATAGGTGCGGTCAAGCTTTGCACAGGAAAACCGCCGAGAGCAACAATCGGAGATTCATTGCTGATCATTTGGTTCATAAACTAATCTCTGTGTCGCGAAATAATTGTGGAGTTAATAGGCGTTCAGTAACCTCACCCCAACTTAACACCTGTTGGCGTGCAGTGTTCGAAGAGGGAATTAACGCACGTGTAATAGCACTCGCAATGGTTTCTTCGTCGCCAATTTCATAACCAAAACGATTGGGATAGTCGGCTGCAATAAAAAATGGGCAGATAGCAGGTATCTCGAAAAAAGCGTATTGGATAAGTTTTAAAGAGGTATCGCGTAAATAAGCGGGCAAGTTATTGCTTGAATAGGGAGCAATTCCAAGTTGCGCATGTTTTATGTAGCGCAAAGTCTGCGCAAAAGGCATTTCGCCATAAACTTTTACATTGTCACCATAGCCAGGGTTTTCACCTTGGCCAGAGCCAATAACATGGAACGTAATTTCCGGGAAGCGTTTGGACGCGATCACAAAAAAACTCGCATCAAATAACATGGAGCCAATAGAAATAGCATGTATACCTGGGCCATAGGGAGATGGATCAGCTTTTTCCGTAACCGAGTGATCAATACCGTGGGGTACAAAAACGATATTATGTTTGCTCGGAATTCCATCCACCATGGCTTTTGAAGGTAATGAAATTGTATTTAGCTGGCCAGCAACGCGAGCAAAGGTTTCATGAATATAATCCGCAACATTAATTGTATCCAGCGCGTCAGATGCACGATAAAGAACTTTAGCATTGGGATTCAGAGATTTAATTAAATCAAAAAAAATGGGCGCTATGCCACTCTCCAAAACAATTACGGTTGCTTCACTGATCCATTGGCGCAGCACCGGGTTTTGTCCACGGCTATACCAGGAATACATCAGGCTTTCGAGTGGCTTAAGCCATTTACGACGAGTATTGAAAGGGTGAATTAAGGTCTTCCATAAATAACATTCCACTCCTTGGTAAGTGCCAATTTTATTAGCTTCAGCATCCAATGACAGACGTGGGTCCGCTGTGCGTTTTGACAGTGAGCTATAGCGTAGCGAAAAAAAACGAGTTTTTCCGCGTTTCGCTAATTCTGAGGCAATGAAATGAAAACTGGCTTTACGCGGTGATCGAAAATCATGCGCTGAAAGAATTAAAAAATTCTCGCTACCCAACGGTTTGTCACTATCAAATGAAGTTGTCATAAAGGTCTCCGTTCACACAGAATCTATTGAGGTTTACTTTCCCTGCTGTGCCCGTAGGGGCACAGCTAGCCACCGCTAGATGGGGTCTACAGTAGGTGGTTTAGGTGCGCTTTTTCTTACGGGCGGTGTTTGAAAATATTTTTTCAGTACTTTCCATTGTGGCGCTACAGGATCAGTACTTTTGAGATTGAGAGCGAGCGGATAATTGTTCCACCAACGTCCAGTGGCCCAATAAGTAAAGCCGCGCCAGACTGGATCACTCGTGAGGCTTAACATTTTATCCAGGGTCGCAAGACACTCTGCTGTTGCTGGCGTACCAAACTCACCCAAAAAAAGTTGTTGCTGATTGGCTTTTGCCCAATCGGTAATTCTTAAAAACATTTTGTCAAAATCTTCCGGTGGTCTACACACAGTAGTGGTGCCTGAATAGTCCAAATCTATATATTGATGAACTTGGATAACAGTACGATTTAACGGGTCCACAAGATCAGCAAACGAAGTTGCATTAGACACTTCACCACTTAACGAAAACCAGTCGTGAACTCCGCTCCATCGGCCGCCAGAAACTATAACGATATTTTTGGCTTTAGCTTTGCGTAATTCTGCAAGAGTTCGTTTCGCCAGAGGGCCCCATTCAGAAATAGGAATGTTCTTTGGTTCATTCATTAAATCGAAAATAGTAGTGTCGGAGTTGCTAAATTCAGCTGCGAGTTTTAGCCATAAGTCAACGAAACCATCTTGTAGGGTAGGGTTACCTTTTAGCGGGCTGCCAAAATATTTTGCGTAATTGTGAATATCAATCATTACACACAAACCTTTATCATTTGCCGTGTGTATTGTTTCTTGCATGCGTTTTATTTCTTCTGGATCAAGCGGGCCTTTAAGTTTTGGTTGAACCCTTTCCCAGCGAACCGGCAGGCGAATGAGAGTAACTTTTTGCTCAGCAAGAAAACTTAATTCTGCTGCGGATGGATAAATGTAATTTTTATTGAATTGACCCGGCAACACGCTTGAGTTGGATTCTGCTCCGGAAACATTAACACCGGTCATGCGAGGTAAATCAAGACATCCAGCCTGTGCTTTAATACTTGCGATGAGTAAACTTAGAAATATCAAACTTAGGGTCTTCATACTGCTTCTCCCAAGGATAATTTTTTTCCTAGTTGTGCGTAGACATCCAAATAATTATCCGCAACTTGTTGCCACGCGTACTGTTGAGCGAACGCCATGGCAGCCGCTCGCCGTTCTTCGAAGGCATGGTTACCTTCCTGGTGCAACGCGACTATTTGTTTAATGGCGGGTTGAGGATTATTGCGATCACTAACAATTATTCCCAACCCGGATTTTTCTACCAGTGTGCGGAACGGTGGAATGTCACTTAAAATTGGCGTTAGTCCTGCACTCATGGCTTCAATAGGCGCTATACCAAAACCTTCATGACGCGACAAACATAAAAAATAACTCGATTGTTGAATGAGTCGCCGCAAAGTCTCATCAGAGGGATTTGGAACTAGTTCGACAGATTGTTCGATGCCGAGTTCGCTGGTTCGCAATTGTAATTCGCTTAAGCTATGGTCATATTCGCGCCCGGCGATAATGAAGCGCCAATTGCTGTTTTGCCTATGTAAACCTGCAAACATATCCAGGGATTCAAGCAGCCCTTTATTGACGGACCAACGGCCAAAATAGATCAAGGTTGGATGTAATTCTTTTGCAGCTTGATCCGCAAATTTAACTACATCAACCCCGTTCTCTATTACTTTTAGCTTCGGCTCACTCATAATTTTGCTAAACAGCTGACCATCGTTAGCACTGGTAGCAATAACTTTGGAATAGGCCTTGGAAGAAAGCTTGGTGATAGTTTTAAAGAAGATATTTTTTGCCGTTGATGCAAACGCGGTATGAAAAAAACCTCCATGAGTTGAAAGCACTAAAGGGCGTTTGTGAATCCATTGAGTGGCTGCCAGAAAATCGTAGAAAAAATCTACACCATGGACGTGTACTACATCGGTATCGGTTAACTCACGTAATACTGAAAGGCAGATGGGATACCGGCTTGACCCGTAATAAGGCAAACGTATTACCTCAATACCATCGATAATCTCACGAGCAGGTAAGTTCTCTGGCTCGGATGATTGTTTGGCGGTGCGAAATAACCGATTCAGCGTGACAACGCGGGTGCCTTCGTATCCAGTTTTCAATTGATGTAGAGCAATATTTCTTACGACCTCTTCCATTCCTCCAATGGAAGGAAGGTATTGCCTAACCACATGGGTTACTCTAGGCATTTTTGGGGACTCCAGAATCGATATTAGGTTGACCAGTAGGTGCAGGGTCTCTAAGGCAACTGCCCAATAAAAACCACAAGACTGCGGAAGTTTTGAATGCGAATGCCGAGTTACCACTAATACACAAAATCAATGAAAGGTAGATGGCAATAAAGGCGCGAAAACGCAGGCTTTGATCATTTGGCATTTTTATGAGCCAGAAGCTGAACCAAAACAGCAGGCAAACTGGTAAACCGAAGCTGGATATAACGTATGCGTAGCCTTGGTCCGCAAAATTCTGCATACCCGCGAGGCCGAAAAGCAGTGGCAAATCAAAACGAAGTAGCGTAAAACCGGAGAAGGAAAGACGACCGGCAAAACTATCGGAACCACGACCAGTCGCATCCATACCCATAAGCAATAATAGTGCTATGGCTACAAAAGGAGCCAAAATCGCGAGGTTGGTGTTGGTTCCCTTTAGGCTGAAGCGCGCTACTATCATGAGACTGACTGACATAAGCGCAAAACGTGAGTCTGAAAGTACCATCATTACAAAAGCGGCACCCAGGAAAAAAAGCATCTCGCGAATTTGCTTGAAATCTTTACTTAATCCCCAGGCCGCGCACATAGTAGCGAAGTTGCCCATGGAGATAGGTTCAAGGAATACAGAAGATACACGATGGGCTCCCAGTAAACCTGGAAACAAAGTACGACCTATACCTTCGGGTCGTATACCATTCATTTGCAATTTACTATCGCGGACGTAGTCGGTAATAGGCGCTAAGTTTCCGGTACTAACGTAGTATCCAAATATGTCGAATATATTGGTAAATTGATCTACGAAAAAAAATTCAAAAAGACCGAACGCAATGATGATGGCGATTGCTATCGACAACGCCCGCTCTGCCAGTTCAGGTCGACCTATATTGCATCCTACCCAAAAAAAACAAAGCGGAATTAAAAGATCGCGAAAGGCTTTTATGGCCAGATCACCACTAATAAGTGATGAAACTGTGAGTAGCGCGGCCGTTAGCAGCAATAAAATAATCGCGCCGGACAGCAGGCGTCTGGCCAGAATTGGCAAGCAAACAAGAACTATAATACCTTCACTGGCGCCTACCAATGCACGCGATGCAATATGCACTTGGGTATTCACAAGGCAGAGAATTGCCTGATAGCAAATGCTCGCAAGAATAATTCCGACTACTATTCGCTGGTCAGTAAAGATGGAGGCATTTCTGCCCATCAAACCGCCATTGGCGGGTAGATGGTTACTTGCGCTAAACCGGTTCTGAAACAAGGTGCCTAACATCCCCAAGTCCTTCCGATTAAATTTTCTATCATAACTATTGCTTTAGCGCGGCCCCCAGGAGGCGCACTCCAAGCTCTCGCAAACCAGCGCAGATGCTACTGAGATCTTTGTAACGGGAGTTGTTTTCCTGCACTACCAGAAGTGCCGCCCCAATGTCGGCAGCTACCAGTTGTGCATCGCGATTTTCCCGCATGGGTGGAGTGGAAATTAAGGTCAGGTCGAAACCGGCAGCCAGCTCTCGCATCTGGTTGGAAAAAAGTTTTCCTGTTAAGAGTTCCTGAGGATTGGGTGCCTGGGTTCCGGCAGGAATAACCCACAATGAGCGAAGCTCGGGTATTTCTATAGGGGCGGAAAATGCGCGACCAGCTAACAAGTCTGCAAGCCCAAGGTTGCGATCGTTCAAACCAAATAGTGTATGCAGTTGTGGCGCGCGCAAATTACTATCAATTAAGAGAGTACGTATTCCTAACTGGGAAAATACTACAGCGAGGTTAGCCGCTGTTAGTGCTATGCCTTCGGCATCTTCCGCTCCAATCAACGCCAAACTTAAATGGTCGCCTTGGTTAAAGTAGCGCAGTAGCAGCTCACTGCGTAGACTGCGCAGGGCTTCTGCATGGGCACCGTCCGGTTGGAAAGCAGCCAGCAGGCGTTTGTCCAGTTTGCTGGTCCGGTCTGGCGTTCGAGTGTAGGAAAATTGATCGGCCAGAGCGGAATTTATATCTTCTGGTGTCAGCAAACCAAGCTGCTGAGCAGCATCACCAAAGCGCAAACCGTGCCGTTCCTGATAAGTAATAATTGCCTTCAGATCTTCCAGGCTGAGTTTGCCGCTCTCAAGTAACATCCTACCCATTTTGTTCATAGGTTTTGGCACAATTTGAGGTTGTAAGGGGATTGTTTTAGCTAAATCATTCATGACAGCGCTCCCTTCTTTAAAAAACTTCGAGTAGGTTTTGAGCTTATAGTGGTCGGCAAATAAGCCAGCACCGGAATGCCTAGCCCTTGCTCCAAATCGACTGAACTGCGGACTCGTCTATCTATCCACTCCTGGCCGAGAGCGAGGGCAGAACCGAACAAAAGGCCGGCAATCAGTGCAAGCATAAGATTCATGGGCGTTTTGGGTGACGACGGTTTTCTTGGGACATCGGCAGCATTGAGGAGGGCTATATCGGTTTGTGCGATACGGCTTTCAAGTTTGGTTTTGGTTGAGCGCCCAAGTGCCTGATCATAAGTCAGCTGGGCGTTATCCACTTCTTGCTTCAACAAATTCAGTTCGTTGCGTGTACGGCTAAGTTGCAATACGCGTTCTTTTTGAATGGCAAGTTCCGCTGTCAATTGTTCTTCACGTGATAACGACAGTTCAAGCGAAGACTTCAAGCTGCCACTTACGGATCTTACCGCCTGCTGCAGTTGCGCTTTAATAGCTTCAACATCGCTTAGGGCTTGACGGTATTGGGGGTGATTCTCGCCAACTCTGGTTGCCGTATCGTTCAGTCTGACTTGCGCTTGGGCAAGTTCGCCACTTAAACGTTGTACTTGTGGGTTTTCCATAGCCTGCGCTGGAATACCACCCCTGATTCCACTCAGAATCTGGTCATTACGAGAGGTGTTGTTGAGGCGCTCGCCCTGAGCTGCAATCAACATCGAGGAAAGCTCGGCCAACTTGCTCGATTCAAGGTCAAGGCGATCACTACTGGCAATAATGTCGTGTTTTTCCTGATAAGTTGCCAACGCATTTTGCCTTTCGATAAGTGTTTCCCGAAGAGAAGCTAATTGTTCGTCATACCACTGATTAATTTGCTTGGCTGGTTCGATGCGCAATTCCAGGTTTGTTTTCATATAGGTTTGTGCAAAGGTATTAGCAAGCTGGGCTGCGATTTCAGGATCGCGCGCGCTGAACGAAATGCTAAATACGCTACTGTTTTGTGCCGGGGTTACGCTCAAACCTTTATCGAGGTAACTCATCAATGCGTTTTGACGGCTTTTAAGGTCATCCTTAAAATGCAATTGCTCGGCAAGTACCGCGTTTGACGTGAGCTTTAGTTCTTCAATCACTTTTCTGGCTACATTGGGGCTTTGGATAATAACTGCCTGCGTGCCTATGTAACTCGCCATCGAACGCATAGGTTGAAGCTGACCGCTAATCGGATCCTGATCCTTGCCGTCGATGATCAAATCGGTAGTAGCGGTGTAAGTTTTAGGTAACAACATTGTCACTATGGCCGTTAGCACCAGCGCAACTGCAGTAGAAATCGCGATAGTGCGCCAGCGGGCGATAAAGACGAGAATTAAATTATCGAGAGTCATCTTGTACTTAACCTTTTAGAAAAGACTTTCCTGAACAACCAAAATATCGCCATCCTGTACAGTGTCATCGGGCTTGGCGCGCAGCTCTTTAACGCTTCCATCTGATTGTTTGCGATATAACTTTACCGATCTTTCACTTGCGCGAGCAGTAATGCCGCCACCCACACCCACGGCCTGCATAACATTTAGAGGGCGATCAAGTGGAAACATACCTGGTGCGCGAACTTCTCCGCTAACATAAAAGCGGCCTGCATTTGGAACATAGAGGGTATCGCCATCCTGTAACCAGACAACAGGGCTGGTATCAGCTTCTTTACCAAGGATTTTTTGAAGATCGTATTCGCGACGCTCTTGCTTACCATTTGCGTCGGTTCTAACAAGGATAATGCGTTCACTACCCGCATCTGCCACGCCGCCCGCCCACGCAATCGCCTGTGTCAGAGTAGTAGAGCCTTCCAGTACCAATTTGCCGGGACGACTAACTTTACCCAGTATTGAAACCACGTGACTGCGGTATTTGGTGATAAGCACGTTAACTTGTGGGTTTTTTAAGACGTTTCCATTTTGGTAGCGATCCGCAATCAATTTGGCGGCATCGCCACTTGAGCGGCCAGAAATTTTTACGCTACCTAATAAAGGAACTTCTATAGTTCCATCATTGTTGACTTGGGCTTCGGTATTCAATTCGGGCTGACCGTATACCGTCATTCGAATTTCATCACCCGCACCAATTGAATAGTTGGACTGAGCATTTGCGGCAAAGGGGAGTAAAAGCAATAAAATTCCGCACCATTTCAATCGTTTAAAGCCATTCATCAATCGTTTCCTTTAGCAGTTAAGGTAACTCTATACATTCAAAGTTACCGTATGAGTAAAATTAATAATGCAAAACTAGGGCCCAGTCGGTCAGATCATGGGAAAACATTACAATTCAGAAAGAGGGGTATAAAAATTATGCTCAGCATTGCGATTGGAAACCCAAACTACAGGAGCCGTGGGCGATAAAAGCGGTTGAATCTCCCATTTCTTCAATCCTGTTAAGGCCACTAAAAATGGGCCTAAAATCAGCTATGCTCACTTGTGGTGCAATATCACTTGAGCACACTAAAATCGCATTCGCTTTATACGAAAAAGTGAGGATTTTATCCGTGCGTCAGCGCACGGAACCCTCCTTTGAGGTTGCAAAAATAATTTTTTGTGCTAAACGCCTTGTTAATTTGACTCCTAAGGCTGTTTGACTAGACCCCAATTCTCGCATTGCAAATCTCAACTTGTCCCGCAAAGTCTCACAGATCAATGTGATGCTTGTATTGCAATAAGTGTTTAAAAATCAATTATTAGGCATCTTACCAGATCTGCTCAGTCGATTCGATTATGAGTTAAATTCTTGCGCCTCATGAGTTTTTTGCATGGCAGGAATTTGGGCGATTGATGTACAATGCCCGCCTAAATTCTCCCCTCTTTCATTAATCCGGCAACCTCTTTTGGGGCGTTGCGCAGCCTAGGACTCATCTATGTTTGATAAAAACCAAACAATTGCTTCTTTTGACCCTGAAATTTGGGCTTCCATCCAAAATGAAGGCCAGCGTCAGGAAGATCATATTGAATTGATCGCTTCGGAAAACTACACAAGCCCAATGGTAATAGCAGCGCAAGGCACCAAGCTGACCAATAAATACGCCGAAGGTTATCCAGGAAAGCGCTACTACGGTGGTTGTGAATATGTCGATACCACAGAAGCCCTTGCCATTGATCGCGCCAAGAAGCTTTTCGGCGCCGACTTTGCAAATGTGCAACCACACTCAGGTTCACAAGCTAACAATGCCGTTTACGCTGCTCTCTGCGCCCCGGGTGATACAGTTTTAGGTATGAGCCTGGCGCACGGTGGTCACTTGACTCATGGTGCAAAAGTTAACTTCTCCGGCAAGGTATACAACGCTATTCAATATGGTTTGAACCCTGATACTGGGTTGATTGATTACGAAGAAGTTGAACGTTTGGCCCTTGAGCACAAGCCAAAAATGATCGTTGCCGGTTTCTCTGCTTACTCACAAGTCGTCGATTGGCAACGCTTCCGCGATATCGCGGACAAAGTTGGCGCCTATCTGTTTGTAGATATGGCCCACGTTGCAGGTCTGGTTGCTGCTGGTGAATATCCAAACCCGGTGCAAATTGCCGACGTAACGACTTCTACTACCCACAAAACCTTGCGTGGTCCACGTGGCGGTATCATCCTGGCCAAAGCCAACGAGGAGATCGAGAAGAAGTTGAACTCTGCCGTATTCCCAGGCGGTCAGGGTGGTCCTTTGATGCACGTAATTGCTGCCAAGGCTGTTAGCTTCAAAGAAGCCATGAGTCCTGAGTACAAGGCTTACCAACACCAGGTAGTACTTAACGCTAAAGCTATGGCGAAAACTTTTATCGAACGCGGTATCAAAATTGTATCTGGCGGTACTGAAAACCATTTGATGCTGGTTGACCTGATTGGTAAATCCTACTCTGGTAAAGATGCCGATGAAGCCTTAGGCAAAGCGCATATTACCGTTAATAAAAATGCAGTACCTAATGATCCACGTTCACCTTTTGTAACTTCAGGTATTCGCGTTGGAACTCCAGCAATTACTACGCGTGGCTTTAAAGAGGCAGAGTGTGTGCAATTGACTAACTGGATCTGCGATATTTTTGCTGCGCTGGAAACGGGAAATGCAGAAGAAGTTATTGCAAGTGTGAAAGCGAAAGTAGCTGGTTTATGCAAAGACTTCCCGGTTTACGCGGATTAATTATTTCCCAGCGATAAAAAAAGCAGCCAATTGGGCTGCTTTTTTTATGACACTTATTTTGATTGGCTATGCAGATTTATGCGGAGTGTCAATTTTACAGCCCTTCCGAACGTGTTTTGTTAGCGCACCATAGCGTGATACACATCTCATTAGAACCGAAAATCCGCAATACAAATAATCTTAGATTTTCTTAGAAATTCGTCTCATAAAAATTCGTACAAATTAAATTGCTGATCTATTTTTAAACAAAGAGATTTTTGTTTTTGATCAATGTGTTTTATCTCGATGACCTTTTTGAATATCCTGGATTGACGATGATGAAAATTTATCACCTTTCCCAACCTCAAAAAATTCTTGGTGTTGGCTTGCTCGCGATGACTGCTGGTATCAGCGCTCTGCTTGTACTTGCTGCTCGCGAATCAGCATCCCAAATGACCGCAAACGAAAATATTATTGTAACGAGAGAAGTAAAATTGCAGCTACCCAATAGTGTGACAAACACTGATGCAGTATTGCAGCAAAAGAAATCAGAACCTTCTCAACAACAAGACGCAATTCAACCAACCTCGCAAATTGCTACATCAGGTTCCTGGAAAATGGGCGATGTTAAAAGCCCCACGCCGAAAATTACGCTGAGTGAACAAATAACTGCCTATGCAATTGTTGAAATAGAACAGATACCTGCGACTTTACCCATAGAAGGCCAGCAAATTGTTTTACCTATGTTGAACGGTCAAAAAGTTATTGCAAATGTTCAATCCGTTGTGACCAATCCAAACGGTGATTACACGTGGTCTGGTCATGTGCAAGGTTACGGCGATGATTATCCGGTGGTAATGACTTACGGTAATCGTTCTATTTTTGCAACGATTACAACACCTGAAGGCAGCTATACGATGGAAGCACTGGATGGTTTGGGTTGGCTTTACAAAAATCCGGCAGAGATAGAATTATCTGCTCCCGGTGCAAAAGATTTTCTTGAAGTAAATGCTATTCAATAATATTCAAATGTTGATTTGAGAGAGCGAAAAAACGATGAAAACGTGATGATTTAAATTTTTTTGGCTTTAACGGATGCGCGCACAATTATGTGAGTCATGGAGGGCTGTATGTAAAGTCAATCGAGAAAAATTTATGAATATCCAAAAAAATATTTCAATAGTCGTTGTAATTTTATTGATAGCGTTCGCCAGAAGTACATTTGCTGCAAACGGTGTTATAGATGTTCTGGTGGTTTATTCCAAAGGTACTGCGGATGCTTATGGCGGCGACCCTACCACTCGAATCAACCAACTATTTCAAGTGACCAATCAAATATACAAAGACAGTAATGTGAATTTGGAAATTCGTGTTGCGAAAACCATGATGGTGAATTATACCGATGATAATTCCGCAGACACGGCGCTCAATGATATTACCTACGCAAAAAATTCGGCTTTTTCCAGTGTTGTTGCAGCGCGTGAGCAAGCAAAAGCAGATATGGTAATTTTTTATCGCACCTTTAAATCGATTCAAGGCAGTTGTGGCTTAGCCTGGATTGGAGGACAAGATACGAACGGAGATTTTTCAAATCCCGGTATCAAGAATTATATGTTTTCGCATATTGCGATTAATTCGTGCGGCGATTTTGTGACAGCCCACGAGTTGGGTCACAACATGGGTTTAAAACATTCACGCAAACAGGACGGAAGTGGCGGAGCTTTTCCCTATGCGTTGGGTTATGGTGTGGCGAATCAATTTACTACCATAATGGCTTACCAATCTGAATTTAACGTGGACTATTGGTCAGGTAAACTTTATAAATTTTCAAATCCTGAATTAATGTGTAAAGGTGCACCTTGTGGAGTCAGTCGCACCAATACAACGAGCGGTGCAGATGCGCACTATGCTCTAAATATTACTGGCCCACAAATTGAAAAATTTTATGCAGCACCTGCATCCAGTTCTTCAAGTTCAAAAATGAGTTCGTCACTAGCCAGTTCAAAAATAAGTTCTGTTGCAAGTTCAAAAGCAAATTCAGTTGAAAGCTCCAGAGCAAGTTCTAAAGCGGCAAGTTCGAAAGCTAGTTCAATAGAATCCAGTGCAAAGACAAGTTCGGGCGTTAAACCAGTAATAGTTTCGTCAGTAAGTAGTAAGTCAAGTTTTGTAAGTTCAAGTGCTAAAAGCAGTGTACAAGCTAGTATTAAAGCAAGTGCGAGCTCTGCGTCGAGTGTTGCAAAAGTTGAATTTAATCGCGTGTTAGATGTTGCGCAATACAGCGCTGCAGATTGGAGTAACGAAGTGCGTCGCGATAAAAGTTTAACACTCGATCAAGCAAAAGCGATTGCTGCAGCCAACCCCAAAATTACTTACTTTTTTATTATCAAGGGTGGGCAATTGTCGTTGGGTTCAAAAGGTTTATTTCGTACAGGTGATACAGTATTTTTCTCTGGTAAACCTAAATACGGTTCAGCAAAAAGCGTTGCTGATGCCTATGAGAAAAGGTTTTAGTGTGTGTGCCCCGTGTGTGTTGTAGATGTAAGTAGTTCTAGTGTGTGAAGTGTGTGAAGTGTGTGAAGTGTGTGAAGT
>CBHTVU010000019.1:0-31704 GCA_966096785.1 uncultured Gammaproteobacteria bacterium
CGGGGCAATCGGCGGTGGTGGTTGCAGAATCTATCCACAGGGTCTTTGGTGAAATCCGCAAAAATCGCGATATAGTATTTGTAGATCAGCGTGGTGCAGGAAAATCCAATCCGCTGGATTGCGATATAGAGACGGATAGCCTTAAGCAATTGTCTGAAGAAGAGCAAAAAAAGCTGGGGCGAGAGGCAACTCAAAAATGTATAGAGAAACATAAAAATTACGCGGCATTCTATACCACCAATTATGCGGTTGCCGATTTGGACGAAGTGCGCAATGCGCTCGGGTATGACAAGATAAATTTGTGGGGCGGCTCCTATGGTTCGCGAGTAGTGCTTGAATATATGCGCCGTTATCCTGCGCACTTTCGAGCGGGGGTTTTGGATGGGCCGGCACCTGTTGCAATTGCACTACCCTGGTTTATGGAAGAAGATGGGTTGGCTGGATTGCAGGCGATCAACAAACAATGCTCAGACACTCCAGCCTGCTTTTCTCAATACGGCAATATTGTTGATAAGGCAAAAAAAGTTTCCGATTTTTTGTCGCTAAAACCGCAAGAAATAAAAATTTCCCATCCGCGCACTCAAGAAAAAATAACGGTAAATTTAACGGCGCAAGATTTTTCAGCCATGGTGCGGTTGGCGCTATACAATCGCGATGTGTCTTCACTCTTGCCGCAGGTTATCAGTGAAGCTGACGCAGGAGATTATCAGCTGTTCGCATCGCTTAGTTATCTCGCAAAATCAAAAAGCGATATGGCAGGTATTAGCTACGGCATGCATTACACCATAGTGTGTAATGAGGACTATCCACTTTATAAAGATAAAAATGCATTAGTCTCGAACGTTTTTTTAAACTCGAAAATGGTACAACAATATGCGGAGGTGTGCTCACAGTGGCCGCGTGCGCAATTACCTGCGGATTATTGGGATAAGATTAAAAGTGATTTGCCCGTGTTAATTTTATCGGGAGCTATGGACCCGGTCACTCCACCGCATTGGGGTGATTATATTGCACAAGAATTAACTAATGCGACACAGATTGTTGCACCGGGTGGACACCACATTATTACAGGTGAAGGTTGCATCTCTCAATTGGTTGCTACCTTCATTGCCACAGCGGATGGGAAAAAACTCGATACACAATGTGCGCAAAATATTCAGCCATTGGCTATTCACATACCTCCCTCAGCG
The DNA here is from genome assembly GCA_966096785.1 of uncultured Gammaproteobacteria bacterium. Lineage (GTDB taxonomy): Bacteria > Pseudomonadota > Gammaproteobacteria > Pseudomonadales > Cellvibrionaceae > Cellvibrio. The sequence continues at coordinate 1,191 of CBHTVU010000019.1, forward strand.
GTGGAAAAATCTGCAGATGCCGATGCCCACAGTGATGCGATGGAAAATGACCAATCAGCTGTTGAGGCGAGGGAGTAAGCTATGATTCGAATAGAAAATATAAGTAAAACCTTCGGCACAAAAAAAACCGGGTGGGTGAATGCATTAAAGGATGTTTCTTTTACCTTGCGTGATGGTGAAATCACAGGTCTTTTGGGTGTAAATGGAGCGGGTAAATCTACCCTCTTGCGTTTGATATATGGATTGCAAACTCCAACTGGTGGACGCATTTTTGTAGACGATATAGATGTGCAAAAAAACTCCGATGATGCGCGCAAGCGCCTGGGGGTATTACCAGATGATACGGGTTTATATAAACGTTTAACCGCGCTGGAGAATATTCACTATTACGGTGAGTTGCAGGGCATGTCTTCGCTGCAATTAAAAGAGAGTGCGCAGGATTTAATTGCACTTTTAAAAATGGAAAACATTGCCAATCGTAGAGCGGATGGATTTTCGTTGGGAGAGCGTATGAAAACAGCACTGGCTCGCGCTATTGTTCATCGACCAAAACATATTCTGCTGGACGAACCCACCAACGGGCTTGATGTAGTGACCACTCGTGCGGTGCGTAACATGTTACTCACCTTGCGCGATCAAGGTTGCTGCATTTTATTTTCCAGCCATTTGATGCATGAGGTTACCGGACTTTGCGACCGTGTGCTGGTTATTTCGGGCGGTAAAATTGTTGCTGATGGTAGTGTTTCAGATGTGATCAAGCTGGCGGGAGTTGACACCTTGGAGGACGCATTTATAAACCTGTCGCAAGTTGGAAGTGAAGGAGTGCGTCATGTTTAATAAAAACACCGTATCACTGGCCTTAACAGTATTTCGCAAGGAATTTAAGGACGCTGTACGCGATAGGAGAACCTTGCGTATGGCTTTTTTACCACCGCTTTATTTTGTGGCTATTTTTGTAGCCCTCGTATTTTTTGCAGTCAGTATGGCTAACGATAAAAAAATCGCAGGTGTTACGTCCATACCGGTTTATGTCGAAGGCGAACAAAACCTCCCCGAACTTATAGCCTGGCTTCGCGAGCAGGGAGCGGTCATTAAACCCATCGGAAGCGATGCCTATCAGCAAGTAAAAGATAAAAAAATTGATTTTGCGGTAATTATTCCAGATGAAGCCAAACAAAAACGCGCAACAGGTGAATCCGCTCCCGTATGGTTAGTTTATGACGGAGCTAATCAAAAATTATCATCCAGCATTGGTTTTGTACGATCACAATTTTATGCCTGGAGCACACGAGTTGGCGCTATTAATTTAATGGCCCGAGGTATAGCGCCAGAAGTAGTGAGCCCGGCAGTATTGCGCGAGGACAATATTGCCGATGAACAAAAAATGAGTGTGTATTTACTGGCCAGTGTTCCGCTGACATTGTTGTTGGCGGCGTTTATTAGTAGTGTTGGTTTCTCTGCCGATATGACGGCTGGTGAGCGCGAACGTCGCTCGCTGGAATCTTTGTTGATTACCCCCGTCTCTACCTTTTCAATTTATTTTGGAAAATGGTTGACCTCAGTTGTCTTAACCATTGCTATTTTATTTGCGCAACTCGTTCTGCTTGCAATCGTATTTCGATTTTTACCATTCAACCAATTGGGTTTGCGTGTTGATGTAAATTACATTGATTTAATTAACGTGTTTTGGGCACTTCTTCCTGTGGTTTTCTTTGCAGTAGGTTTGCAATTGAGCTTATCTATATTTGCAAAATCATTTAAGGATGCTCAAGCCCTGATCGCAGGATTGATGTTTTTACCCATGGCGTTAAATTTTTACACCATATTTAATCCTGGCGTATTTTATGACTGGTGGCTGTGGGTTCCAGTACTTGGACAAGCTGTGGTTATTAAAGAAATTTTGCTAGGTGGAACTGTCGCTGCGTTTACTTTTTGGAAATTTTGGTTAATAGCAATTTTATTAACGGCATTCGCAGACCCAAAATAGTTTATGGGTAATTGATAAGGAAGGTGTGCATTGAAATTAAAAATGGGATTTGTATTGTTGATCATTTTTTTTGTGATTCTTATTGTTAAATATTATCCATTAGAAAATGCTACACCTGTCGTAGATACTTATAATGAAGCAAATACTTCTTCAAGCATTAAAAGGGTTGATGTTCCGCTGGATTCAGTTTCTTTGTCATCGTCAACTATATCAAGTGCAAGTAGTTCATTCTTGACTAAAAACACCCCGTCGTCTTTGGCGACATCGAGCCCTAATAGCTTATCCGGGACACGAGTTAATGCTGCTCCGGAAATTGCAAATTTTTTGCGGCAAATGGATAGTGTTGTAATTCCAACGCTATATTTACCAACTCCTTCGCGCGATCTAAATTTTGATTACAAAAATGCAAAACCTGAGGAGCTCAGCAATAAGGCTCAACAGGGAGACCCCTATGCCGCCTACTCGTACGCTGACTACATTGTTAAAAATGGCGTGCGAACGGTTACTGATTCAGGTGCATATGCTTACACTCTGGATAGTAAAAAACGCATAGCCGCTATGAATGAAGCGCGTGAATTTTATATTCGTGCATTGCGTGGTGGAATCAAGTCAGCAGCTGATGTACTGAGCAGGCTGTATGCGTCGTCGTTGCGTGGAGGTAATCGAGTAGAATCCCTGGCGTGGAGAAAAATATCTTTTGCGATAGGTGAAAGTGAACGTTATGATTGCTTAAGGAATTCTGAAATCTGTGTTGTAAAAGATTTTAATAACTTGAATCGTTTAGAGTTTTTTTATCCTTGCCTATCAAGCGCTGGTGAAAGTTGCACGCAGGATGATTATGACAAAGCACTGAGACTGGCTTTGATGTACGCGGACTCTCTGGAATATGCTATGAATAACACTGTTCCTCAATAAATTATGTGCTCCAACTATTTATGTTGGTGGTGCAGTATCAATAAAATGCGGGTAGCTATTCAGATTTTGCAAAAAAATTCGCAAATTGTTATAGCCATCTAATGCAATTCGGTTTCGAAATAGCCCCCATGCCAGAAAGCACCCTAAACGTAAGTGGACATCATTATAGGGTGCATGTGTTGGCAACTCGAGCGAATTGAGCTCTCCAAGGCTGGATTCAATTCGCGCAGCTTGGCGTTTGGTATATTCATAAGCGCTAATATCAATGCCATCGCGCTGCAAAAAAAATAAATTGGCGCAAGAGTCCAGAGCTGAGTTTACTGTGCAAAATTGGTTTAATTCATCAATTGTTGGTAAAAATGTTGTGCCGCTCCTTTCGCGAATGTAGCGAATAATTGCGCTGGAATCCGTTAAAAAAATATTATTGTCTTCTAAAAATGGAACGCGCTTGGTCGGCGACTTACTTGCACTAGCTGCTTGATCTGTTTCGATAAACTCAAATGTAAAATCTGCTTCTAATAAAGTTATTCGACAATGGCGTACATAAGGAGAAGTGTAACTACCGTAGAGCTTCATGTTTTATCCTTTAATAAAAATGTAACGAGCGGTTTAGAGTTTTAGAGAAATGAAAGAATAGTTTCTGTTGTGCAGCATTGAAACATTTTTGTCACAATTATCGTTAAAATGCGCATGCACTTGATTTGTGCATCGGTCTTTCGTTTAAATCTTCATATAATATTTTTGCGGTGCTGAAACATATCACGTGCACGCAAAAATTTTCAAAATTGCCCCGTTATTATGCGGGCGAGTATAAAAAATAAGCACTCACTTTAAGAATATGTTTTTGTGCTCTTTCAGCTTCTGTTCATATTCCAACTTGGTTTTTGACAAATATACCCCCAAGTACAAGACTATCCTTAATCAATTAGAAGTAGTGGCCGTCATTAATTGTTGATTTTAATGCCAAGGAGATTTTATGTTAGAGCAGGTCCAACATTTTAATGCTGATTTTGATGCAATATTTGATGAAGCTTTGCATTCAAGGGAGGATGCACGCGGCTCAAGATCGGCGCTACCCATGGACGTTTACTATTATCTCAGTGAAGTGCAACGTATTGCATTACACAGTCTGGAAAATTTTGGCTGGCATTTGGCGTTTATTCGCCGCCCTTTATTTGTCGCGCCTATAGTCGTTGTTAAAAATTCCGAACAGTCAAAATACGCTGTGCTCGAAGAAGACGGCAGTGTGAATTTGGCTCCCCTTGCTAAATGGCGTCACTAGAGAGTGATGCTTTGTGATGATTGTCACAGGGAGTGCAAGGATATCCGGTAGCGTTGTAGGGATAATGCGCGCTTCTGATTAGTTATCAAGTTGCGCAGTTCGTGGTATGGACGAATTTGCGAAACTTTCCTGGCCCCCTCTTAGCGGATGAGAGGGAGCTTTTTTTAAGTGAAATCCCTCACCTCTTTTCATTTTCTTATTGATCATTCAGCTGAAATTCATTTGATAAAATTATTATTGAGCCGTAAAAGCCTAAGGAGGTTTGCGGTGAAAAATAATTATTTAGTCTTAATCGTTTTGTGTTTTTTATTAACCGCTTGTGGTGGTGAATCATCATCGCATTCTTATGATTATGATCCTGTTCCATCCTTGGTAGGTTTTGACATGGTCGACAGCTATGGTGTGGACACCGCGCGCTCCAATCAAGCGCTGGAAGTAGATCCTTACGTAGCGAGCGGTTTGTTTGACATCTTCTGGCGAGTAAACAGCCTGGAAGATTACGAAGTAAATGTTCGTGTAAATTCTTCTCCAGATGTAGTGCATTCAACCTTAATTTATTCAGATGTGTGTGGTGCTGGTTTAAAGTGTGATCAGGATGGTAGTTTAATTTGCCAATATACGCCTGACTATTATTTGTCATGCGGTGGAAGGGCGGCGAGCTCCATCAAACATTTACCTAAGGATGTGTATTTGATTTTTGAAGTCTGTGACCTGGATTCTTCTTACTGCACCTACAAATATTATCCTGTGTCTATGTTGTAGCCCTTCGGTTGATCTAAGGGCATAATGTCATCCGAATTCATTTCGTCATGATGCATTATGCCTTTATCCTTTCTGAAAAATTTGCATCCAAAAAATCCACCGTCTACGTTCCCTTTTGCGTTTGAATTGGTGCGGTCTGCGCGGCGGCGTAGTATCAGTATCGAAATTTCCAAAGCGAAGGTGGTCGTGCGTGCGCCACAGTTTGTGGGGCGAGCGGAAATTGAAAAATTTATTCATGAAAAATCAAGCTGGGTACAACAAAAATTACTTCAGCAGGAGCAGCAGTTGTCCGCTGCACCAGTTTACAGTTTTGCGTCGGGTAGCAATCTGCCATATCTCGGTGAGCCTTTGACGTTGGTTGTTCACAAACAACCGCGAGCAGATGTTGTACGTTACGGCGATAAATTATTGGTTATTCTTTCATCGCGTGGGCGGGTCGCAGACGAAACGCAGTGCAAGCGGTTAGTGTGTCAATGGTACCAACAGCAAGCGTTTACTTTGTTACAGACAAAAACAGATCTTGCGACCAGGCAACTCGGTGTTAAGCACGCTGGGATTGCTCTTAAAGCCACACGGTCAAAGTGGGGTCATTGTACGGCTCAGGGCGCAATCCAATATAACTGGCAGATTATGCTGGCCCCCGAACCCGTAGTCGATTATCTTGTGGCTCACGAAGTAAGTCACTTGCTACATCATAATCACAGCCCTGCGTTTTGGGCTGCGGTTGAACGCCTTTGTCCTGATTACAAAAAGCTACGCGCCTGGCTTAAAGCTCACGGCGCTCAGCTCATGTTTTAACCCACTGGAGAAATCTCATGACTGAACCATTGAGTGATAATGATTCTGAAAACTTCGACCGATTTATCGTTGAGGCTATTGAGAATGGCTGCGTGTGGAGTTTAGAGGGGCCCGATGGATGGGCATTATGCGGCTCGGAACAATATGAAAATACCGACGTCATGCCGTTTTGGTCGCAGGAAGAGTTCGCCCGCATTCATTGCCAGGAAGATTGGAAAGATTACAAGCCAGTGGCAATTGAACTGGTGGAGTTTCTGGAAGACTGGCTTACCGGCATGCACGAAGATGTTGTGCTTGCAGGTATCAATTGGGACGCCGAGCTTGAGGGCACCGAAGTGGAGCCCCTCGATTTGCTGGAAGAATTTGATCAGGAACTTGCTGAATAACTTCTCTGTCAATATCCGCGTAGTTTGCTGATCTTAGTGTCGCCGAAAAGATGATCATGCAAAATATCTATGTGATGCTTTTTGGCAAATAATTCCAGGTCGTCGAGCGAGTCGAACCAGGGTGAAAAAACCAATCCGTTATGGCGATATTCGCGATTGCTCAGTAAATATGCACTACTAGTGGGAAGAAAACGTTTTGAAATATGGCTGAACGCGCGACGCTGCACCTGCAACACGGCCATATCGAAATCCATGCACATGCGCATCAATTGCGGATGTGACACGTCTTTACGGTTGGTGAAGCTGATTTCCCTGCTACCAAGTATGTCATCTGGTTTCAGTTTAGGATAAGGCATAATAAATTCATCAAGTCAGGTTTTCCGTAGCACGAACCTGTATCCATGTATTACGTCGGGCGCGGATTACACCACAAGGAGCTCCGCAGGGCGAGAGCTTTAATTCACATTTTTTATGATTGAAAACCTTATGGGCTATTCTATGAACAAAGTCATATCAGTAATCAGTGTTTGTTTTTCATTATTGTTACTCGCTGGGTGCGCAGCGCTAAATCCAAGCTTGAAAGAACCTGATGTGAAACTTGCAGGTTTGCGGTTGTTACCGCAACAAAGTCTTTTACAGCGACAAATCGCCATAGACTTGTCTATTTTTAATCCAAATAAACAAGATCTCAGTGTACGCAGTATTTCTTACAATGTTGATATTGAAAAAGTTAAGTTGCTCACGGGGGCAAGTGATCAGGTTCCTGTATTGAAAGGAATGCAGGAGACGCCCGTAACCCTGCAAGTATCAGTAGATATTATTCAGGCTCTTGGTTTAATAGAGCACTTTAGTCGGAATGGAATTGGTGACAAAGTGAATTATAATTTTGGCGCCGTAATAGATTTCAGCGCATGGTTGCCTTCTATGCATATCGACCGTAAAGGTGCGTTGCCGCTCAAAGGGTTGGGGCAGAAAACGGAATAGCTATGCTATTTGCCGTTCAACGGTTCATTAGATAATTTATGTGAAATTTTTAAAAATAACCTAATCATTTTGTGAAATAAAATCAGGAATTTGAATGAGTGATTTAATCACCCTCCCGGATGCAGACGAACGCATCGCATTAAAAGATTTCAGTGAAAAAGCCTATCTCGATTACTCCATGTACGTGATTTTGGATCGCGCGCTACCGCATATCGGCGACGGTTTAAAACCAGTTCAACGCCGCATTGTTTATGCAATGAGCGAGTTAGGTTTAAAGTCCACGGCAAAATTTAAAAAATCCGCGCGTACCGTGGGTGATGTTATCGGTAAATTCCATCCTCACGGAGACTCAGCGTCCTATGAGGCCATGGTGCTTATGGCGCAACCGTTTTCCTATCGCTATACACTGGTGGATGGACAAGGAAACTGGGGTTCGCCGGACGATCCAAAATCATTCGCGGCCATGCGTTATACCGAATCGCGGTTGACTAAATACAGCGAAGTCTTGTTGGAGGAATTAGGTCAGGGCACGGTTGATTGGCAGCCGAACTTTGACGGTACCTTAGAAGAGCCAGCCGTATTACCTGCTCGCGTTCCCAATGTGTTGTTGAACGGCACTACCGGTATTGCGGTAGGTATGGCGACGGATATTCCGCCCCATAATTTACGCGAAGTTGTTAATGCGCTAGTGCATTTAATTGATAATCCACAAGCGAGCGTAACGGATTTATGCCAGCACATCCTTGGTCCGGATATGCCAACCGAAGCGGAAATTATTTCGTCCCGTGATGACCTTATAAAAATGTATGAGACCGGTCGCGGCAGTGTGCGCATGCGCGCTGTGTGGCAAAAAGATGAAGAGTCTGGCGATATCATCGTCACCGCGCTCCCACATCAAGTGAGCGGTGCAAAAATCATGGAGCAAATTGCAGCGCAAATGCAGGCAAAAAAATTGCCTATGGTTGCGGATTTGCGCGATGAGTCAGACCATGAAAACCCAACACGTTTAGTTATTGTTCCGCGTTCAAATCGAGTTGATCTCGAACAGGTAATGCAGCATCTATTTGCCACCACCGAATTGGAACGCACCTATCGTGTCAATATGAATATGATCGGTATTGATGGCAAACCTGCCGTCAAACCGCTCACAAAAATTTTAAGCGAGTGGCTGAGTTTCCGCACAGTGACTACGCGCCGCCGTTTGCAATATCGTTTGGAAAAAGTAGAAGAACGTTTATTGCGTTTAGCTGCGTTAATGATTGTGTTTCTAAATGTGGATGAAGTGATCCGCATTATTCGTGAAGAAGAAAATCCAAAGCCGGTATTGATGAAGCGTTTCAATTTAGTTGAAATGCAGGCTGAATATATTCTCGAAACCAAATTGCGCCAATTGGCTCGTTTGGAAGAGATGAAAATTCGCGAAGAGCAAATTGCACTTGAAAAGGAGCGCGATGGGTTACAAAAAGTTCTCGATTCTGCAGTGAAGTTGAAAAATCTCGTGCGTAAAGAATTGATTCAAGTGGCTGAACAATTTGGTGATGATCGTCGTTCGCCAATAATCACTCGTGCAGAAGCCCAGGCATTTAGCGAAACGGAATTATTAAGTGTTGACCCGGTTACCGTTGTGATTTCCGATAAAGGCTGGATTCGTGCTGCGAAAGGTCATGACATAGACGCAGCGGGCTTAAGTTACAAAGCAGGCGACAGTTTAAAATTTGCATTGCATGGCAAGAGTAACCAGCAAGTTATTTTGTTGGATTCGACGGGCCGCAGTTATTCATTGCCTGCGCATAACCTGCCATCAGCACGCGGCCAAGGCGAGCCGCTCACAGGAAAAATAAGCCCGCCAAGTGGTGCAACCTTTGAGGGTGCATTAATGGGTGCGGATGATCAGCGCGTGTTATTGGCATCAGACGCGGGCTATGGTTTCGTCGCGAAACTGGACGATCTTGCAAGCAAAAATAAAGCGGGCAAGGCGCTGCTAACACTTCCAGAAAATGCGAAAGTACTACCTCCACAATTCGTTACCAATCCTGAGCAAGCATTGCTTGCGACTGTAAGTAATGATGGCCGCTTGCTGGTATTTCCGGTAACAGAATTACCTGAGTTGGCGCGTGGTAAGGGCAATAAGATTATGAATATTCCATCGGCTCGTGCGCAAACTCATGAGGAGTTTGTGGTGGCTGTGAAAGTTGTTAATCCAAATCAGACGCTGACGCTTTATTCTGGAAAACGTCACATTACGTTAAAAATGTCTGACCTTGAGCATTACAAAGGGGAGCGCGGTCGTCGCGGAAATAAATTGCCCCGCGGCTTCCAAAAGGTCGATGCAGTAGAGGTTACAGATAAATAAGAAGTAGGCGCCATCTAAAATCTACAAATTTTCCGTTCGTCGTTAACTGTTTTGCGGTCAGTGGACTAGACTCAGTCTGTAGCGGTGCGTCTGTCCACTTGCCGTCGTCCTTGTGGATTGAAGGTTCTCTTTAGCGCTAGTTTGTATGAAAATTTTTAACAACGATTTACACCGGAGTTACCATGAGTTCAAAAGATAAGCGTCGCCATATTCGTACTGCACTGGCATGCCGAATTAAAATTATTCACGACAGTCTTGGCGAGCTTATTGTTAAAACGCGCGACATTTCTGATGGCGGCGTATTTGTTGTATTGGACCCAGACCAGGTTCCGCCGATAGGCACTCACGTTACTGGTCAGGTTCAAGGGCTAATGGATGACGCACCTATCCTTGAAATGGAAGTTGTGCGTGTAGAACCCGCAGGAGTAGGCTTACGCTTTGTTAATCTGGATGAATAAAAAGAGTAGTAGATTACAGAGTGATTTTTTTGCATGGGTATTTATCAGAAGTAAACGCATGCGCTCCTGGGCTTTATATACACTGATTGGTCTTTTTTGGATAAATCCATTATCAACGAATGCCGCAACAGTTTTAATCTACCACCACGTTAGCACCACCATGCCCGTGTCCACCAGTATTAGTCCAGAACGCTTTGTTGCGCATATGGATTATTTGGAAAAAAATAATTACCACATTGTCTCCTTGCTTGAGCTTACCGAAAAATTAAAAGAGGGTGAACCTCTACCAGATAAAACCATCGCAATTACCTTTGATGATTCCTATGCAGATGTTTACACCTCTGCCTACCCTATTTTAAAAAAGCGCGGTTGGCCGTTCGCGTTTTTTGTAAACACCAAAGCTGTGGATTCTGGCAAATTGTTTGTGAGCTGGGATCAGTTGCGCGAGATGTCAAAGAATAATGTAACCATCGCTAACCATACGATTGAACATAGTCATTTGGTGCGACTGGACAAAAATGAGAATCGTGCTCAGTGGCGTGAGCGTATTACCCATGAAATAACAACCGCTCAGAAAAAAATTGAGGATGAAATAGGCAGTGCACCAAAAATATTTGCCTACCCTTTTGGTGAATATAATAGTGACTTAAAACTTATTTTGAAAAAAATGGGTTATCTAGCCTTTACGCAACAAGCTGGCGTATTAAGCCCGGAAACAGATTTTCAAACGTTACCGCGTTTTCCTTTTGGTGGAAGTTATACCGAGCTAAATGATTTTGTTGAGAAAATAAATACCTTGCCTTTACCCGTTAAGCAGGTGGAATTTTACACCAGTCAAAAAGATAAATTAGACGATCTTCAGGTAAAAGCGGGTGATAAACCCTATTTGGTTTTAACCTTGAGCGACACTTCGCTATTGAAAAAAATAAACTGCTTTTCTTCCAATGAGGGTGCGATTGATACTAGCATTATCGGCGAAAAATTATGGGTACAGTCCAAACAAGCATTTCCACAGGGCCGAACCAAAATTAATTGCACTGCCGCAAGTGATAAGCGCGGACGCTTTTATTGGTTTACCCAACTGTGGTTAGTGACCGATAAAAATGGTAGCTGGACTTATCAGGATTAACCAGAAAGATCAGCCTACAAGGTTTGTTCTGGCAATGTCGCTTTAACGGCGGTAGTAAATTCTTCCATAGCGTTTTGTAGATTTGCCAATGGAAGCGCTACAGCAATTCCCTCGCGCAAGTTTATTTCTATTATCAAAGCTAATTCTTGCAGCGTAGTTGCCCCTACGGTACCCGCCAATGATTTGAATGTGTGAGCCTGGCGGGAAGCTTCTTCGTAATCGTTGCGCGCAAGCGCTTTTTCTATCACCTCGACCACATTGCTTCGCTCGGTAACAAAGCGTTCTAATAATTTTAAATAAAAACTGCCGTTGTTGAGCAAACGCTCGAGTGCGGGTTCAAGATCCAGCGCATCCAGCTTATTAAGTGTTGCAAGTACGCTGGCATTTTTGGTGTTGTTCGTTGCAATTGCGGGCGCTTCAACGGAAATATTTTTTTTGCCCAGCCACCGTAGTAACGTGCGAAACAAAATGTCGGGATCGATGGGTTTGGATATGTAATCGCTCATACCCGCTTTTAAGCATAAGTCACGATCTTCCTCCTGGGCGTTAGCGGTCATGGCAATAATAGGTAGTTCCTCGTAAGTATTTTGCACACGTATACGGCGTGTAGCTTCAATGCCATCCATCACCGGCATTTGAACATCCATCAAGATTGCATCGAAATAATTGCCATGTAATTTATCAAGCGCCTCCTGGCCGTTGGATGCCAAGGTAATATTTATATTCACGAGTTTAAGCAATTCTTTAACAACGGCTTGATTGATATCGTTATCGTCCACTAGCAGCACATGCGAGTTGTTCAATTTTTTGTAATGGTTAGTATTGACGGGCGATATGTTTTGAGGTTTTGCATAGGCATTTTGTAGCAGGCTACGCAGTGCGTCTATGAGCGCAGAGGGCACAATAGGTTTGCTGAGAATAGTGCAAAATAAATTCTCCTGATTAGCGCCAATATCCTGTTTGCTGTGCGCACTCGTGAGTACCAATTTTGGTTGTTTGCCTAAGGGTAATTGGGTGATGCGTTCTGCGGTTTCCACTCCGGAAATCCCCGGCATTTTCCAATCCAGAAAAATAATATCGAATGCAAGATTTAAATCTTCTTGCGCGAGAATCAAGTCCACTGCTGCAAGGCCGCTGTCGGCCTGGCTGACAGTGAGCGATAAATTATCCAGCATTTGTGCAAAAATTTCGCGAGCATGTTGGTTGTCATCTACCACCAATACTCGATATTTCTCTGCTTGCTCCAGGTGAGTAATAATCTCTTGTTGTTTGCATTTGTTGAGCGAAAGTTCCAGTGCAAAAGTACTACCAACACTCGGGTTGCTTTGCATGTCCAGCTTGCCGCCCATGAGCTCTACCAGGTTTTTGGAAATAGTGAGGCCGAGGCCGGTACCTTCAAAGCGACGGGTAGAGGAAGTATCTAATTGCTGAAAGGGTTTGAATAACTGATCGAAGCGATCAGGTGCTATGCCTATACCTGTGTCTTGCACTTCAAAACGCACGCGAATGCTTCTGCTGTCGTCATATAATTTTCGCGCTCGCAAAATAACATCACCTGTTTCAGTAAATTTCACGGCATTGCTAACAAAATTAATTAATACCTGGCCAATGCGTAGCGCATCGCCGTTTAAATTTTCAGGAATGTTTTTGTCGATGTCTACCAGTAATTCCAGACCCTTATCATCCGCTTTTTCCCACAGGAGACCTATGACTTTATTGAGCATATCTTCGAGCGAAAAATCCGTATTTTCGATAGTCATTTTTCCGGCTTCAATTTTGGAAAAATCGAGAATGTCATTAATGATCGACAATAAGTGCGAACTGGACTGATGAATGCGCTGTAAATAGCTGCGCATTTTGGGGTCGTCGGACACCATGGTTGCGAGGTGTGACAGGCCGATAATCGCATTCATAGGCGTGCGAATTTCGTGGCTCATGTTGGCGAGGAATTCAGCTTTCACTTTCAATGCCTGCTCGGCTTCCAACTTTGCGGCTTCAAATTGCGCGGTGCGTTCTTCGACGCGTTGTTCCAGATTGAGGCGTATGGCTTCCAGCTCCTGCGCATTGCGGGTTTGCTCGGTGATGTCCTGCAATATGGTGCCTACCGCGTAAATCTGGTTATCGGTATCCAGTACCGGAAAGCGTATGGTTTTGAACCACTCTATGTTGCCAAATTTCAGGTCGGCAACCTGACGTATGGTTTCCACCATTTGGCCGCTATCGAGCACCTCGCGATGATCTTTGTTGAGCTGCGTTAAGTAACGATTGGGAACTGGAAGCTCAATTTCGTTTCTGCCGATTAACTGATCGCGTGAGGTATGCAGAAATTCTTCCATCTGGCGATTGGCGATCAGAAAGGTGCCTTTGGCATCGCGCATATGGGCGAGGCCGGGAAAGTTATCCAAAAATGCGCGCATGCGCTGTTCACGCTCGGCTAGTGACTTGCGGCTGCGGTGGTGGCCAATGATCAGTGCGTTGATCAGTAAGGTGGCGAGTAAACCCAAGCCAATAATGGCGTTACGCGATTTCCGGAATGGGCCATAAACTTCATCCGCGTCCTGCTCAACGACTATGCCCATATCCATTTCCGGCAGCCACTGGACCGCTCCTACCACGTCGTTGTTGCGGTAATCGCGATAAGAGTCCAGGAATCCGCTTTCACCCTTTTTCATAGCCTCACTTACTCCACGTGTGAGTGGGCTGCTGGAGTCTACAAGAAAAGTTCCAATTTTAGTTTTAACCGGTATGCGTGCTTGTAGGCCCTTTATGAATTGAGGTTGATTGGTGCTGGCTTGCCCAGGTTGTGAGCGTTTAAAAACATCCTGGCCAAAGCGTGTGGGCGAGACTATGTCCCCGTTTCGATCTACTGCATAGGCTTCTCCGGTATTACCGGAAAAACCTGTGCTCAAGAGTGCGAAAAAGTTGCGATAGGGGTCCTGCCGTAAACAGAGTACGGCGAGGATTTTACCGTTTTTAGTAATTTGCGCGCAGCCCAATTGAAACAGGGTTCCAGGCATGGCGATGCGGTCTAGCATACGCACTTGGTAGGTAGCTTCTGAAGGTCGAGCTATGGCCGACCCGTGGGCGAAAGCCTTGGTAATGCTTTCATAACCGGAGGCGGACGATACTTTTTTCCCGACAAATGCGGGGCTACTTGCCAGCAGGATTGTCATGTCGGCGGTGATAATGGAATGGCCTTCATAGCCGCGTCCGAGATAAATAGGTCTAAGCCATTGATCCAATGTGTTGGAGGCTTGTTCACGGGTTATTTTATGGTTGAGAAGATCTTCTATCAGTGTCGCGAGCCCAGGGTCTTCCGCCACTGTGCGCACGCTCATCAGGTATTCTTGTTCCCAGAGTTTGATAATGCCGCTGGTAGCTTGCAGACGGGTAAGTATGTGATGCGAGACGTTGTCCTGGTCGTTGCTGTAGATCACCTGCACTGCAACTCCGGTGACTGTGAGCAGCAGGATACTGATACAGAACATCATCGGAATGTGTGAGTATTTCCCTAATGTCATGGCGAGCCTGTCTGGTTTTTATGGGTACCCTCGGCAGAGTGAGGTCACGCGTGCCGTATTGGCGGCGAGCCAGGGTAAAAGGTCGCCAGCGGGCATGGGGCGTGCAAATAGAAAACCCTGAATCTCGTCGCAGCCCATGTCTCGCAGTAATTGTAGCTGCTCCATAGTCTCCACGCCTTCAGCTACTGTGGTGATATCAAGGCGACGGCCCATTTCGAGGGCTGATTGAAGGATATTGCTCATATGCTCGTTTTCAGTGGCGCGGCTGACAAAGGATCTGTCGATCTTGAGCTCGTCAAAGGCGATGCGCGAAAGCTGTTGCATAGACGAAAATCCAGTACCGTAATCGTCTATGGAAAAGCCAAAGCCGTGCAGCTTCAATCGTCCTATGGTAGCAAGGGCGACCACCTGGTCTTTCATGAGTGCACTTTCGGTAATTTCCAGCAAAATCTGGTCGGGTGAGATATATGCATTTCTGACGGCTCGAATAATTTGATTTGCAAAGTTGCGGTCCTCCAGTAGAGGAACAGCGATATTCAGTGACACTATTGGGCGGATATCAATTTTTTCCCAAGCATTCATGTCGGCCAGAACGGAATTTAACATGCTTAATGTGAGTTCTTTAAGCAGGTCGTTCGCTTCCGCCAAATCGATGAAGTGGCAATTAGGCGCTGTACCTTTAACCGGGTCGCGCCATCGCGCTAAAGCCTCAAAACCTACGACTTTGCCGAGCTTGAGCGAAATCTTGGGTTGATAATGGGGCACTATATGACCCACCCGGATGGCGCGTTTGAGATCTCGCACACTCGGTTGGTCATGGGTACTGAGAGATGGGCTGGTCCGGTTAGCTGATTGGTAACGGTGCAGGCTGCGAAGCAGTAAGGGCCCACTCAAAGGTTTGGAGAGAGCTCCGAGCATGGTCATATTGCAAGCGCTCACCAGGCTGCCGAGGGTGTCCAGCAATTTATTGTCGGCACCGCTGACAATAATGACTGACATTTGCAGGTTCACTGTGGCTACTTCCTGAATCAGTTCTATGCCGTCCATTCCGGGCATGTTCAAATCCAGCAAAATAACAGCAGGCGCTATGCGGCCAGAGCGCAACATTTGCAGCGCATCTACACCGTTGTTGGCCTCATAAATCAGGCTAATCCCGAATTGGCGTAACATTTCTACTGCGACTGAGCGCTGCAAATCGCTGTCGTCTACGACCAACACGCCCTCGTGCACAATGTATCTATGCAAGCCACTGGTAATGCCGCTTCGCTCGCTGATATCAGCACCTTGAGTAAAGCTGCCGTTAAGGCGACGATTAATAGCTTGCTCGACAGGTTCGTTGAACGCTTTGTTGATAGCGTCATTGATAGCTTGGTCGATAGGTTCGTTCATGATCCATTTTCCTAGCCAAAGGCCGTGATGACGTCTGGAATCTGTTTTAGACCGACGATCGTCTGTACGCCTTCGCGCATGATCGCCTCTTTCGGCATGCCGAAAACCACGCAGCTTTGCTCATCCTGGGCGATAGTGCGTGCCCCCGCCTGTAACATCTCTTTCAAGCCACGGGCACCGTCATCACCCATGCCAGTCATGATGATCCCCATAGCGTTGCTTCCGGCTACGTTAGCCGCTGAGCGAAACAGGACATCTACTGAAGGTTTGTGGCGGGATACAGCGGGGCCGTCCACTACATCCACCTCGTAATGGTTTCCTACCCGTTTGACCACCATGTGTTTACCACCCGGTGCTATAAGTGCAAGGCCCTGGCTAATGCGGTCACCTGCCTGGGCTTCACGTACTTCTATAGCGCACAGGCTATTTAAACGCCGGGCGAATAAGTGAGTGAAATTAGCCGGCATATGCTGAACTATGACAAGCCCAGGGGTATCGGCAGGCAGGAGCGGTAAAACCTGCTCCAGTGCCTGGGTACCACCTGTTGAGGTCCCTATGGCGATAAACTTATCTGCTTGTTGCAAAGAGCGTTGCAGGGCAGGGCTTCGTTGCTCGGATGCGAGAATCGCGTCGGCCGATAGCTTTTGAGTAACTTGGTGCCTGGATTGTGCCGACTGCGGCCTGGGTTCGGTTTTTACATCTGTATGCAGTGCGCTCATACGTACTTTGGCGCCCGCTGCCTCGCGTATGGCATCGACCAACTCTTTACCCATAAAATCGGACATACCGCCTTTGGGCTTGGCAACTATACCAACGGCTCCGGCTTGTAAGGCTTGAAAAACTATGTCGGAACCTGCCTCTGCCTGGCCGGAAAAAATAATGGTTGGTGTTGGCTTTTCTTCCATCATTTGTCGCAAAAAAGTAATGCCATCCATGCGTGGCATTTCGAGATCCAGAATCAATACATCGGGCCATTGCTTGCGCATTTTTTGCAGCGCAAAAATTGGGTCCGGTGCTGTAGCAATGACATCTATGTCAGAAAACAACATCAATGATTCCTGCGTGATCGCACGCACCACTGCGGAATCGTCAACAATCATTACACTAATCATGTTCGAGTTTTCCTCAGATTCGCAGCTTATTAACCGCTAATAGATTTACGATAAATAGAGGGTTTAATTTGTTCGAGCCCAAGTGCGCGACCCAGCAAGGATTCTGAGTGACTGGTGATTAACCAGCCACCGGGCTTTAATTGTGCAAGCAGATTTTCCAACACTTTATCTTTTACTGCCGCGTCAAAATAAATCATCACATTGCGCACAAAAATAATGTCGAATTGCCCGAGCGCGCTGGCCTTATCCAATAGATTATGTTGAACAAACTTAACTCGTTTACGAAGATCCTCATCCACCATAAAGGTGCCATCGTAGGAACCAACGCCTTTGCGACAATATTTTTTCAAATAGGGGGATGGCATAAATTCCAGGCGCTGCATGCGATACAAACCCTGCGCAGCGCTTTCCAGCATGCGTACAGAAATATCGCTGGCAATTAAGTCCCAGCCGTGATGCCCGCGTTTTTCACTGAGCACCATGGCCAGGCTGTAGGGTTCTTCGCCGCTTGAGGCTGCTGCGCACCACACGCGTAAAGGTTGGTTGATGCTTGGCAGAATTGCATTGGCGAGAAAATTAAAATGCTCTGGCTCGCGAAAAAAATTGGTTTCCTTGGTAGTTAATAAATCTACTACTTCTGTGCGTTGACTAGCGTTGGCATCATTGGTTATGTAGTGACAATAGGTTTCAAAATCCTGAAAACCCAAGTCCTGCATATGTTTGTTCAAACGGTTCACAATCAGCTGCTTTTTATGTTCCGGTATTACTATGCCGCTGTGCTTGGCAAAAAAAGTCTGAATTTTTTTAAACGCCGTTTTGCTTAAGCTCGACACTACCGGTGTTAAGTCCGCAGCTTGCGCATTCATGATTCCACCCTTGCCAAAGCTGAAGATGATTCATCAGCTAGCTGCACCAGGTTTGCCAATTCTTCCTGTGATAGAACACAATCCATATCCAGTACAACAATAAAGTGATCTTTCTGGTTAATCATGCCGGCGATAAAATCCGAACGTAACCCCAATCCAAAATCTGGTGGTGTTTCCAATTTATCAGCTTCCACCTCCAGCACTTCAGTTACACCATCTACCACTACACCTATCTGAAAATACTGTTCATTAAATTGCGCATCGACTATGACAATGCAAGTACGTTTGCCTACGCATGTTGCATTGCGGCCAAGACGAGCTGACAAATCCAGGACTGGTACTACAGCACCGCGCAAGTTGATAACACCGCTTAAAAAAACGGGTGTGAGCGGTACGCGAGTCATAGATTGGTATTCAATAATTTCGCGAACAGATTGAATGGGGGTGGCAAAGGTTTCGCCACCCAAATGAAACGTCAGATATTGCACACTGGTGACCATTGCAGTTTGTTGCACCTGGTTTTTGTGTTGCATCAATTGCGTAATCATGATTCACCACCTTAGAAAGAAACAAATTCAGCTTTGTTAACAACTGGCTCGGTGCGAAATTTGTCGGCGATATTTTTTAACTCAGGACGAGTCTTTTCACGTGCTGCTGCTTTACGTTGAAATTGCGCACCTGCGTGACTATCCGTTTTAAAAAATTGCATCATTTCCTGCAATTGATTTGCCTGGGTACTTAATTCTTCTGCTGTAGCTGTTAATTCTTCTGATGCAGCTGCATTGGTTTGCGTCGCTACAGAAAGTTGACTAATAGCGGTGTTGACTTGGTCGAGCCCTAAACGTTGCTCGCGCGATGCCGCAGAAATTTCTTTCACCAGATCTGCAGTTTTACTAATTGAAGGCACCATTTCTGATAGAACATCGCCTGCGCGCACCGCGAGGCCGACGCTGGAACCGGCGAGTTGACCAATTTCCTGTGCGGCAATTTGTGAACGCTCGGCGAGCTTGCGAACTTCTGCTGCTACAACTGCAAAACCTCTGCCGTGCTCACCAGCGCGGCCCGCTTCAATTGCCGCATTTAATGCGAGTAAATTGGTTTGGTAAGTAATGTCATCAATGATGCTAATTTTTTCGGCTATAGCTTTCATAGCAACCACGGTTTCTTTTACCGTCTCTCCACCTTCACGCGCCTCGCGCGCGGACTTGGACGCTATGCCGTCGGTGACATTCGCATTGTCAGCATTTTGCGCAACTGTAGCTGCAATTTGTTCCATGGATGCACTTGTCTCTTCTACACTCGCGGCCTGTTCAGAAGAGTTTTGGCTGAGCATGGTGGCTGAAGCAGTTACCTGTTCTGATGCAGATGCCAATGAATTAGCAGAGGCGCGCACCTCGCCAATAATTTCAGTCAGGCGTACTACCATTTGCTGCATGGCTGCAAGCAAACTGGTGTTATCGCCTTTGCGTAAATCTACCTGTACGGTTAGATCACCATCAGCTACGCGGCGCACCACATCTGCTGCATAATCCGGCTCGCCACCTAATTGGCGTGTGACTATGCGTGTTACCAGCCAGCCTAAAGAAATGCTCAGTAAAACTGCTACTGCCAGGATAATAATCATGACTTTTTTCATGGCAATAATGGAGGCCTCTGATGAATCATTGGCGGCGGCCGCTTGCTGGCGATTATTTTCAATCAGCGCAGAGAAAACGGTTTCAACATTTTTGGACGCTAACCGCAATTCGCTGGTCACCATTATTTCAGCTTCTTTATTTTTACCCGCTAAGGCCGTCTCGCGTATGCGGTCTGCCAGATCGATATAAGCGGGCAATGCAACGTCTAACTCCTTCAGGTATTTAACTTCAACATCAGTTAATAAAGTGGCGCGATAGAGAGTCAGTTGTTCCTGCATATTTTTCATATGTTGCTTGCTGCGCTCTATACTTTCCTCAATTTCTTTGTGATTCTCCATTGGCATGCGGGTAACCCCGCGCGAGTGAGTCACCAGAGATGCTTGCGCGCTCGCCAATTCTTGAATAGCTATCAGATTGTTCACATACAGGTTATGCATTAAAGTGCCTACGTCGGTTACTCGAAAGATACCCAGCACACCAATTGCAACGGTGAGAAACGCAGTAAGTCCGAAGGATAAAAATAATTTTTGTACCAATTTGAGTTTGATAAACCAGTTCATGATGCAGCTCCAGAAAAATTAAAATTTCAACCATTAAAAGTAAGAAAAGCCAATCAACTATTTATTGCATGTTTTGCTTTGCGATCGCTGTAAAAGCGCAGCGACATCGAGGATTAAGGCTACGGTTCCATCACCTAAAATGGTTGAACCTGACAATCCTTTAATACCTTTTAAAAAATGACTTAGGGGTTTTATAACGGTTTGCAGCTCACCCACTAGTCTGTCAACGACAACACCAGCGCGTTGACTGCCACATTGCAATACCAACAGGCATTGCCGTTGGTGTTGATTCAGCGCATCAGATTCAATGGCGAATTCATCCGCAAGTCGCACATAAGGCAGAGGTGCACCGCGCAAATTAATAATTTGAGTATTTTTTTCCAGATCAGGCAACTCCACACATTCAATAACTGTATCTATTGGAAGAACGAAATGTGAATTGCCAACAGCCACTTGAAAGCCGTCAATAATTGAAAGTGTGAGCGGCAAACGAATGCGAAATTGTGTGCCTTGGCCCTGGTAGGATTGAATTTCGATGGTGCCACGCAAATCTTCAATATTGCGGCGCGCTACATCCATACCCACACCGCGACCAGAAAGGTTGGTTACTGCTTCTGCAGTAGAAAAACCCGGCTCAAAAATCAGCATAAAAATTTGCTGTTCGGATAATTGTTGATTTGCATCCACTAAACCGCGCTCACGGGCTTTGGCTAAAATTTTGGTTGTATCCAAACCTTTTCCGTCGTCGGTGATCTCAATTACAACGTAGCCAGATTCATGATATGCATTTAAATAAATAGAACCTTGTTCAGGTTTACCGGCAGCACGCCGCTCAGCAACAGATTCGATTCCGTGATCCATAGCATTGCGCACTATATGCATAAGTGGATCACCCAGTTTATCGACCATTGATTTATCTAATTCGGTGTCTGCGCCCTCAATTAACAAATCAATTTTTTTGTCCAGCTCTTTTGATATATCACGTACCATACGTGGAAAGCGCTGGAAAATTTCAGCCACAGGCGCCATGCGTAAATCCAGAGCGCGCTCGCGAATTTGCTCAACAAATTGTTCTATATCCGTGACGAAATCCTGCAAGGATTTTTCAGAATCTTTTAAGTGAAGACTGCGGCCGCTGGCAGAACGTGTGACCAACTCACCTACGGCGTCAATTAGTTGATCGAGTTTTCGGGCATCTACTTTTAATAAACTTTGTTCACTGTTACGTGGTTTGGTGCCCGCTGGTTTGGCTTTATTTTCCAAGGTCAACGCGGTGGTAGTTGCAGTAGCTGCTACATCTGCTTCCACTGCAGGAGATACAGTTATGTCGTTACCATCGAGTAAAAAATCCAAAGCCTGTTCAAGTTCGTACTGGGTTGCTCGGCTGAATAATTGGATGGAAAAATTTAAATAGCATTGCTCCGGGTCAAGCTGCGCTAAACTGGGCAGCTGATCGCTGTGAGTGGTAATAGTTTTAATTTCACCCATACCACTCAAATAATAAATAAACGACACCGGGTCTAAACCTAACCCCAAAATATGGGGTGACAAATTCATGCTGATGTCCCATAGTCTTGCAAGTGTTTTCGGTGTATTTATGGATTTCCTGGTATGTGTGGTGCTCTCACCATCGCCGTATTTTTGCAAACTAGCGAGTAATTTTCCGCGCAACTTTGGGTCAGGGTCTTGCAGTTCTTCACCCTGTAAATTGTCGATGAGACGACCAACGTAATCGCCGCAATTTAGCAAGAGCGAGGTAAGATCTGCATCTATATGAATTTCATTATTGCGAACACGCGATAACAGATTTTCCATCACATGTGTGAAGTCTACGATCAGGTCCAACCCGAATAAGCCTGAAGAGCCTTTGATCGTATGTGCTGCGCGAAAAATTTCATTTATGCGTTCGGCGGAGGCGCCATTGTCTTCAATATCAAGCAGTGCCAATTCCATTCCGGCCAATAGTTCGTTCGCTTCCTGAATTAATATGCCACGTGATTCCATCATGTTCATGATTGCATCCCCAGCGCTTTTTGAACCCGTAAAAGTTCAGCCAATTGTTTAATACAGTGGCTGTGATTAATAAGCCGCACAGATGTTTCGCGATTAAGCGCGAGCAACAATTGCAAGCCGGTGGTATCTATCTCGCTTACTGCCGCGAGGTCTACCACCAACTGTGTTGTCTGTGCGATTTCTGTTTGCAACGTATTTTTTAATTGCAGTGCTTCGTAAATAGTCATGCCGCCGTTGATATTGAAAGTATTCATGGCTATACAACCAATTTCGCAACAGCGTCTAGCAAGGTTGGCGGTTGAAAGGGTTTTACAATCCAGGCGCGCACGCCGGCAGCTTTACCTTCCATTTTTTTGGTTTCATCAGCTTCAGTCGTAAGCATGATGATGGGCGTAAATTTGTAGTTGGTTAATTGTTTTGCGCTTCTTACAAAACTGATGCCGTCTAGGTTGGGCATATTTACGTCGGAAATAATTAAATTAAATTTGGAGCCGTCGAGTTTATTGAGCGCATCGCGGCCATCCTGTGCTTCTACTACGGTGTAACCTACACCGCGCAAGGCTATGGCCAAGGTCTGACGCATGCTCATGGAATCATCGACAATTAAAATAGTTTTGCTCATAAAAAAAGCCCCTCGCGTTTTATTAAAAGAATGTAATTTCATGTTCGGTTTTACGCACCTGGAAGGAACTGTTTCCATGGTGGACGTCGTGCTGCTCAAGAGTGGTGTAGCGCTGCGCCAGGCGGTTCATCCAATCCTCAGCGTCGGGAATCATGGTGTGTTCGAGTGGGTTGTCTGCGTTAACGAGAACGGATTCCATGCTCGTTAAATCCTGAGCTAGATGACTCATGATTTGGTCAACTCGATCTTGAAATTGCAAATTCACCAACACGTCTTCCAAATCGTGCTTCACGTTAATTTGTTGGTGACGAAGCTCCGCTACTGAGCTGTTGAGTAACGAGGAGGTGCGGCTAAATTCCTGAATAATTTGATTAGCCATTTGCTGCGACTCTTGCACAATGGCTTGCTCTTCCAATAAAAATTCACCGGAAAGTTTAGTAGCGTGTTGAATGGCATTGCTCACACTGTTTACTGTGTCACTAATACGTTTGCCGGTAGATGCAGACTCCGTAGAGAGTTTACGAACTTCGTCGGCCACTACGGAAAATCCGCGGCCGTTTTCGCCAGCGCGTGCTGCTTCAATAGAAGCGTTGAGCGCAAGTAAATTGGTTTGCTCAGCTATTTTTGTCACCTGCACGGCCATATTGCGCAACTCAACGGCATGGCTCGCTACCAAAGAAATTTCGCTCACTAGCGCTGCGCGAAATTTTTGAGTTTGGTTAAGCGTACTCATGATTTTCACCAGGCAATTTTCTGCGCTGGTAATCGTTTGAAAAATTTGGGTTTCTTCAGTTTGATGACTGCGAGCGCTTTCCAATTGTTGCGACAGGTGACCAAAGCGTGTCGCCAAGTTTTCAACAGCATCTTTCATTTGTGTTTGCGCCAGGCCCAAATGGCGACTCCACAGAGGAGTAACTTTTAGCAATAAGGCCTGCAGCTTTGAATAGCTGCCGTGGGTTTGGATGAGTTCAGCACGGGTATGTTTTAAATCTGTGAGCGGGACTTTCTCCACCGGATCTTTACGCGCCATCCATAGTAGGGCCATGGTGAGTAACACTGACCAGCCGATCGCTAGCCATGTGTTATCAATAAAAACCAGACATATACCCACGTTGGTAACTGCTGTTACAACCGCGAGGGGGAAATCATGTTTGGTAGTAGTCATCGCCTTGCCCTGCATCAGTGGATCGGTTATCCGTTTGACACATTGTTGGCGAAGAGCAACTTTTGCGGCAGAGTAGAACTACTCAGAGTCTGCGAGGGTTTTTACGTAAAATACGCAAAAAATGAATTGTGGAAAATAACTATTAGATAAACATCTTCACTAGTTCCACCGCTGAAGCTATATGCAACTTTTCCATAATGCGGGCGCGATGGTTTTCTACAGTGCGGATACTGATATCCAGGCTGGTTGCAATCTCTTTACTGGATTGTCCTTGTACGACAAATTCAACAATTTCACGTTCTTTAGGGGTTAATAAATCTATCCGGGCTTTTTTGCTGGATTGGTTCAACCGTTCGCGGTGAAGCTTGCGGCTATGCAAGAGCGCGGCTTGGACTTTCTCGATCAGCAGATGGCCATTGACAGGTTTTTCCACGAAATCAAATGCGCCCGCCTTCATGGCTTCAACAGCTGCGCTTATTTCGGAGTGGCTGGTAATAAAAATAATAGGTGGCGGAGCGCCTGTGCTTGTCAACATCCGCTGTACTTGAAGGCCGCCAATTTCAGGCATACGAACATCTGTAATAACGCATTCGCAGGGTGATGGGGAATAAAATGCCAGGAACTCTTTTGCCGAGGTAAAGGTATGCACGCGAGCGTCAATGGATTGCACCAGCTCTTTTAAGGTCCAGAGAATAATATCGTCGTCATCGACTATATAAACTAGGGATGTAGCCATGTTGGTAACATTAGTTAAAGTGGGCATAACCTATCAAATCCCTGGCGATAGCTATCGAGTGTAGAAACTACTATCAGCTTAGCAAGAGATGGCTAGAAATCGACTTTATCAGCCGATTTCCATTTGAGGGTGTGTAACTGAATGGGTAGGTGGGGCGATTTAGAGTAATTGGCAGGTCTTGGCCTTAAACAATAAGATGAATTATTCCAGTTTCGCCGAGTGAATCATGGCTCGCACTTCTGTGATATAGACATCCCCGCGACCACAATATTTCCCCAGTCCAGCAACCAATGCCTGGCCAGTAAATGTCTCTTTACTGTTACGCAACCTGGTGCGTAAATCGCGCAAACTACGGTAGGCATTGTTGGTATTGATATTGCGGTAATAGGAATTGATAGAATCTTCAATGCTGTCAAATTTGCGCACTTCATGAGTGGCCGATGCAGCGCGGCGGGTAGGGACTATTCCGCAGCCTTTCTTAAAACACCATTCACCAAATAAATTATTTCCCTCCTGAGCAAACAACGAAGTACCCCAGCCAGACTCTATAGCCGCTTGGGCAATAACCATAGCCGGTGGAATAATATCTACGCGCGACAATAAAACTTCTACAGCTTGCTTATCACTTGGAAAATCTTCAGTGCTTACCGAAAAATCTTCCCGCAAACGATTCAATTGCTCGCGATCGACAAATCCTAATTCTTGCTGTTGATCAAGTTGTTGTTTGATTAATAGCAAACGTTCGCGAGTTGTCGTTAATAATTCATTTTTTTGTTCAACCAGCGGCTTCATGATTTCAATAAATAACTGCACACGTTCTATAGGTTGATTTACCAAGGTTAAATCTGGAAGCAATGTGTTGCTCGTTAAAATGTCATCGTCGATTTTTCCGCTGAGAGGATTCAACGAAAGCATAAAAACCAACACCAGACAACCAATGGCGTAAGCTATAAGGCCCAGTCCTAACAGCCATGTTGTAAAACTTTTTTGCATGATGCATCCCAATAAAAATGTTTTTCCAATACAACTAATTTTTCAATAGATAACTATTTATAAGCGCAGGCGTCATCTCCATAAGAAATCCAGCGTCTTTAATATAAAATTTACAACTCCAATTGCTTGCGCAATTCTTCCATACGCTGGTGGTTTTCTTCTTTGCTCAGCGGGGTTTCAATCGTTTGTGGAAGGGCAATTATATTAGGTGCCGGTAATTCTTCACCATTCATTACGCGCTCACACAACTTTAAATAATGTCTTTCAAAAATAGGGAAGGCTACTTTTTCAGAATTATTAGCTAGAAAAAACCAATCGCTGGCGCAACCTGCATGGTAAATCGCTGGATGACTCCAGTTGTAAGCTGCTTTTGGGCTGGGCGCGCGGCAAGCTTCTACATAAGCGCGATGCGCATCAATCAAACCAAATTTTTCAGGATCGCCCTGGCAGGCGCGAATCATGCGATTTAGTGTAGGAAGATATTCAGATTCTTCAATGACTTTACGAGCACCACGTAAAATTGTTTCGGGCGCGAATTGACTTAGGCTTTCCAGCCATAGTTTTTTAATTTGGTTGAGAACCTGGGTATCGCTGTAGGCTTTGTAATATTGGTTGTGGTAGTTGATACGGAACAATGCAAAAATTTCATTCAATGCATCTACATGCGCATCGCTAATTGTGCGACCACGACCCGTAGGTTGACCATCACTGAGCCCAGCTGCGGTCGGTGAGGTCCTGGACAAGGCTTCTATCTCTTGTGCTACTTGTTGGATTATGGGTTTGCTGTCCTGCATGGTGATTAGCCTGCTGTGTTGTTGGGGCTAAGGCGTGTTGCTTGGCCCAATGATATTTTACGTGTTGCAAAAATTTCGTATTCCAGGATGCGTAAAGCTGATTGCTTTCCCGCCAAAATAAAACAAATTCTGCTACCTGGCGCTGCGCAAAATTCATATCGATATTGGCAAGTTTTAATACGTCAAATAAATCTGTACTAGGCTGCCAATTTTCGGGAATTCGTTTGGGTTCGGTATCGTGCTCAAGTGTTGATGAGTAGCGCACCCATTGACGTTTCACGTGCTGAATAAATTTACTGTTCCAGGTGCGACCAACTTCACCTCGCTCTTGCCAATACAAAATAAATTCTGGAATGGCATCTTCCACAAATGCATAACTTATATTGGCGTGTTTCACTAAAACTTCAAGTGCATCTTTGCTGGGCCACCAATTTGAATGCATGGCGATGTCTTGATCGCGCTTTAAAAATTCTTCGTTATTTTCGCGTGCCTGCCGGGCCATATCGCTCTGATGCTTAACCCATTTGGTCTTCAAATCTTTAAAAAATTTTGCCCCCCAGGAATGGTGAGCCTCACCGCGTTCACGCCAGTAAGTTACAAACTCTGGTACCTCCTGGCGAATAAAATCCTCAGGAATATTATGTTGTGCAATCTGCCGCAAAAGCTCTCTGTCCGGTTGCCAATTGGGCGATATTAAATTTGCGCCTCCACCCATGTTGATAATGGGCAGCGACTGCCGTACCTGCGCAGGCTTACCCTCATTAAAGGCGATGGTCAGGCGACGGCTTTCAGAATAGGGCGCCGATGCAAGCAGGATAATTCCCTGATCGCGCAAATTCTTGCTGATGCGCTGGATATCGTGCTCGCTCCAAAAAGGCATGGCTTGGGCTATGAGGGTCTCATCAATATCCAGCCAATGTTGCCCATCGCGACTTATTGGCGGACGCCAGGCAGCCATATCGTTCAGCACTGATAGCATGCAGGCTTCTTCAAGGCCGATAGTGGCCGCCAGGGAGGGCGAAACCAACATGGGGCGTTCGGGGATCAGGGATGAACTCATGGTTATTTGTGCGCCATATCTCAAAGGTGGAATTGTAGGGGGAATGGACATCTTAAGCTAGTTCGCAATCGTGTAAGAACTAGCTCGCAATGCGGTGTAAAAGCCTGCAAATCAGCTTGATGAGATATTTTTATCTTGTATATTCGCGTCCAGATCGAACCAGTATTCGGTTGTAAATTACAAGGTCCGCTGAATTGTCCAGTCTGCCTATAAACAAGTTTTTAAACGCATGTAACTCAATGTGAGGTGATTGGATGTTAAACATTTTCAAAGTTAGTTGTGGTCTTGTAGGTTTGAGTCTTATGGTTTGTCAGTCGGTTTATGCGGATTCACGAACCAGTGAGCACTCCAGTGTTCGCAAGTCTATTAGCATGGTAGGAGTCGTTAGCGATTCGAGCACGGGAGCAGGCATCTCTGATATTACCGTGAAGATTAGGTTAAATGGTCTCGATGGTATTCTCGCAAGCGTCAATTCAAGTGCTTTCCAAATTGACAATCTTCCCGCTAATACGGACTTCGAATTAATCGTTCACAGTACAAAAAACGCGTTTCATGATAAAACTTTCTTTGGTAAAACCCGCGAAGCTAATTCATTGAGCGAAGTTTTTCAGGATATGGGTGAATTACAGGTTACTACGGAATTAACATCCCGCTAGTTATTTTAAAGCTCGGATTTGATAAAAAAGCCGCTCAATAGGAGCGGCTTTTTTATTTCCGATTTAAGTATGCGTAGCGTTTGATTAGAGTTGAGTATTGTGAGGTCTAAGGAGCTGGTTATAAATAGTAGTGAGGTTGGCTTAGGCATTTTCCGGTGTTAGGGATATTAATAGACTTTTATAATAATTCACCATTTCTAATTGTGCGATCTAGCATATTATATCTACGAGCCTCTAGCTTTACTCGTAAGCCCGCCTGCGATTCGTACTTCGCATTTCAATCGTATGCTAAGCTAGAGTTTCCCCATGTAAAAAAAAATTTAAAGTCAGTGAAAGGATGAATCAATGTTTAAATGGCTAAATGTATTTTTAATAGCTTCTCTGCGCTTTTTTCGTAAATTATTAACTTTTGCTTTTGTTTTCTTAGTCATTACTGCATTGCTTACAACGGTTGTTGTATGGAATAGCGGTGATAGGGATTTTAGTTATGAATTCAAAGATAATCTTGTTAGTGATGTCACACAGCTTAACCCGGTGCGAGTGAGTAAAGTTATTGAACCTGAAAGTATTGAAGAGATTAGTGCAGCGATTATGCATTCCTCTGGGTCCATTTCAATCGGTGGTGGGCGTTTTAGCCAAGGTGGACAAATATCCTATGCGGATAGCTTGCATATAGATATGCGAAAATTCAAAAAAGTACTTTCTTTTGATAAAGATATCAAACAGATTACTGTTCAAACTGGTATTCGCTGGCGAGATATTCAGGATTATATAGATCCACATAATCTTTCTATTAAAATCATGCAGACATATTCGAATTTTACCGTGGGTGGATCGCTTAGCGTTAATGTTCACGGACGATATGTTGGTGAGGGACCGTTAGTAAAATCGATAAAAGCGATCAAGATTGTAATGGCTGATGGTAGTATCCAAACAGCAACACCTACAGAAAATTCAAAATTATTTTACGGAGCAATAGGTGGATATGGTGGTTTGGGTGTAATTGTCGAAGCTACATTGCAGTTAGAAGACAATCAGCGAGTCGAACGACAAACAACTCCTATGCTAATTACGGAATATAAAAAATTCTTTTTCGAACACATCCGTAACAATCCGAAAGCTGCGTTTACTAATGGTGATATTTATCCCCCAGATTATACCCGCGTTCGTTCGGTTACCTGGTTTTCATCAGAAAAACCTGTAACTGAACCCGATCGATTAATTCCCCGCGATCAAAAATATTATTGGGGCCCACGAGTTGTTGATATTATCGCTGATTATTCAGCAGGAAAATGGCTGCGTGAATATGTGATTGATCCCGTAATTTATTCTTCGGATAAGGTTGTCTGGCGTAATTGGGAAGCCAGCTACGATGTGCATGAACTCGAACCAGCAAGTCGACAAGAAACAACTTATGGGCTGCGAGAATATTTTGTGCCAGTGGAGAGGTTTGATGAATTTGTTCCCAAAATGCGTACAATTTTTCAGAAACACAATGCCGCTATTGTTAACGTATCTATCCGTCATGCTCATCAAGATCCAGGAACTTTGTTAGCGTGGGCAAAAACTGAAGTTTTTGCGTTTGTTGTTTATTATCGCCAAGGTACAAATCGTGAAGATCAGGAAAAAGTAAAACTGTGGTCTCGCGAGATGATTGACGCTGCTGTGTCGGTTGGTGGTGCTTATTATTTACCTTATCAGGTGCATGAAACACGTGCACAATTTGCTGCTGCCTATCCTCATGCGGATGAATATTTTTCGCTTAAGAAAGAGTTGGATCCACAATTTCGTTTTCGTAATCAATTATGGGCAAAGCTTTATCCTGAAAACGATAATGCATTTGATAAAGATAAGATTGCACAATACTACCGTGGCGAAGAGCAAACTTTTTTAACTATTCCCGAATGGTATTTAGTATTTAATCCGGTTGAGTATGCTAACTATTTAAAGGTCAGTAAGTCTCCCAGCGATTTTCCTTTTTGGGAGAGTATCGGCGAGTACTGGCGTTTGTATGATCGCGTAAAATATTTGGTCAAGGAGAAATATCCACAAAACGCGCAGTACCTGACAATGTTAAGAGTGATAGGTATTAGCACTACTGTTGAATATATATACAAGGGTACTTATGAAAAAACTATGGGCCGTATTTCCTGGTGGACATCCAATGGAAAGCCTACGCAGGAAGATCAATTAATTGCTCAAGCACAGCTCGCGTATAGTGAAATAATTTACGATCAGGCTTGGTATAAATTTGATTTCTTTTCTTGGGTAAAACGTATTTGGGCTGACACAATTTTTTTTGATGAAAATTTTATCCGTAAGCTAGAACGTAAATT
>CBHTVU010000020.1:0-31050 GCA_966096785.1 uncultured Gammaproteobacteria bacterium
GAGCAGCTCACGCTCATCAGTAAGCAGTAGTCTTTCATCGCAAAGTAGTAGCCAGGCAAGCAGTGTCACAACCGGATTGGCGCAATGTGAATATCGCGTTGTTAATCAAGGAGCTACTAATTTCTCAGCTGATGTAAGGGTTACCAACATCAGTAATCAACCAATCAATGGTTGGAATGTCTCATGGGGTTATCAACGTAATGTATGGTTAACTTATTATTACGGTGGCACTCTAATGGGGCGTAATCCATATACTGCAAGCAATACCGCCGTGATCAAGCCGGGGCAAACTGCTTCGATTCGTGTATGGGGTTATAAAGCGCGCGGTGAGCAGCTTGAGATTCCAAATATTAGCGGTAGTGTTTGCCGTTAAAATCGGCAATCGTCTTCACATGATCCGGCGTCCTGGTGGCGCCGGTTTTGTTTTGAGCTGAGTAAATTTCTAGGTACAACTTTTGTTTTTCACTCTTATCAGTATTTTCTCGCAAAAATAAATGCGCCACTCTGTGCATTCCTCCGCCAATATTTTGACATTGTGACCCATGCACTCTAGGAAGTTAACGTTTACCACCTAATAATGCGGCGCCCTTCGCGTAAAAGACTATGCGAAAGAGGGCTTCGCATTTGTGCAATCTGCACAATAAAACGTTAATTAAATGGATCAAGGAAACGCTATGTTAAAAAAAATTAGTGCAATTATTTTGCTTGCGAGTAGTGCGGTCTATGCGGAGGATTGTCAATATTTTCCATCTGTTGACCAAGATGTAAATTTATATGACGGAACCCTGGGGGTATCTAATGCATTTGTAAAAGCTCACTCCAAACATGCGGTAGGTTTAATAGCAGGCACAGTTGGTGCGGGTTGTAGTGGCACCTTGTTACCCGGAAATCTTGTGTTGACCGCTGGTCATTGTATTGGAACGAATTTTTCTGGAACAAACGTAACCTTCAATTATCAAGTCAACGGTTCCAATGTGATGGAGGTTCAGGAAAACTTTCCGGTTGTAGAGCTGCTGGAAAGGCAAGTAAAGAATCCCGACTGGACTGGTTATGACTATGCAGTCATTAAAATAGGCCCCAACTCAAGTGGGATATATGCATCTAGCAAATATCCTGTCGCTAGAATTTCCGATTATTTTAACCCGCAATCCAACAGCATCTTTACCTCTATTGGGCATAGTGGCGGAAGGCCGAAAAAGATAGATACCGGGGTGTATTATGGCCAACCAACACCTGAGGGTTGGGTAGAGTATTCAGGAATGAACATTATGGGCGGATCATCTGGAGGGGGAATACTTAATTCTGATGGTTACGTAACTAGTTTAGCTTTAGCTATTAGTTGTAGCACTTCAGTGGGAACACTAGGTGGTGGCCACACAGTCCGCGAGTTACTAAGATTTTCTCCTGCGTTAAGAAGTTTGTATGCGACATATAAAAATGATTGGTCTAATCGCCATCTCAATGATTTTAGCCAGGGAATTCGTTGGGCAAATATTGGTAGTAGTAACTGGGTCTTGAACACCAGCTCTCAAAAAGTTGAGTTTAAGGTTAACAATCCAACTTTGTCAGGCGCTAAGGCGGAGAAGCGGGCCAGCTTGGTTACTCATCCATTTATTGTTCATGCTTCAGGAAGTAAAAAAGTAAACTTTGCTACATTCGTTTCCGGAGGAGGGTTACCTGCCAGGATCGAGGTTTACGTACAACAGGGTAATAACAGGACATATCTAACATCAGTAAATACATCCGCATCGCAAGAGTTGGATCTAAGTGCTTTTAGTGGTGCTGTTCATCTTGAATTTGAAGCAATTGCTCCTTCTGCGCCTTCTGGCACGGCTCAAGTCGTTACCATAACTCTCGATAATGTTACTGTTCCTGACTTCTCACCTGTGTTAGCGCCTATTGTTGGTAAAAATAATTATATAACCAGTGCATGGACATCGGGAGCTGGTCTTTACGCACAATCAGCTTCCGTGGCACAGTCAGGATCTTATGTTCCCAGCTCGCAAAACTCACACTGGCAATTTAAAGTTATTGGTGGTCAATATGTAAAAATTACAAACCGCTTATACCCATCGCAATCGTTGCACATGGCAAATGGAGTTCTGGCGCTTGGTTCAATATCTGATAGTTCAACCGGCGCTCAATGGATTCTAGAGCCTGCACCAGGATATGCAGCAGCTACTTTGAAGGCTTATAGAATCAAGAATTTGCAGACCAACAAATATCTAAATATAGAAAATGGGGTGTTGCAGGCGACTGATCTGGAAGAAGGCTCTTGGAGCTCTTATTGGAATATTACAAATATTTAATGGTTAATTAGTAAACCATTAAGGCGAGCTTCTTTATAGGGGCTCGCCTTTTTTATTGAATGTTGTAGTAATTATTAGTCCATTATTTTGGTGTGGCTAACTAGATCTTGTGGTTTAACATCCAAACAAGTCTATACAAATCCATCTCTTTCACATAAAATGCCGCGCCTTTCGCACACCTTATTGTGCGAGTAAACGCTTTCGCACTTGTTGCAACTAAAGAAAGTTAACTGATAGCGCACAAGCGCTTTCCTAAGTAAACACAGGAAGAAGACCTCAATGGTAACTATTCGTCTGTCACGTGGCGGCTCTAAAGCACGTCCATTTTATCATTTGACCGTAACTAACAGCCGTAGCGCTCGTAACGGCCGCTTCATTGAACGTATTGGTTTCTTCAATCCAATTGCTCGTGGTCAGGAAGAAAAATTGCGTATTGATACTGATCGTTTGGCTCACTGGGTTGGTCAAGGCGCGCAATTAAGCGATCGCGTTGCAACATTGGTTAAAGAAAGCCAAAAAGCTGCATAAGTGAATTAACGCCTGATGTCTTCTAATTCAAATCTAGTCAATGTTGGGCGTATCACAGCAGTATTTGGTATCAAGGGGTGGGTGAAAGTCCATTCTTATACCGAACCGCAAGAAAACCTCTTTGATTATCATCCCTGGTGGCTAAAAACCGCTCACGGAATTAAAAAGGTTGAGATTGATGAAGCTAAGCCTCATGGTGATTCCTTCATTGCGCACATTGTTGGGGTGGATGATCGCGATCTGGCGATGACATTTACCTCTGTCGATATTGCAATTGAACGCGATCAAATTCCTGAGCTCGATGAAGGTGAGTATTACTGGAGTCAGCTTGAGGGTTTAGCGGTATACACACAGTTTTCGGGCGCGCGTCAGCGTTTGGGGATTGTGTCAAAACTGTTTGAAACAGGTGCTAACGATGTGTTGGTGGTTGTAGGCGATGCCGAATCCATCGATCAAAAAGAGCGTTTAGTACCTTATGTTCCCGAGCAATTTGTACTCTCAGTTGATCTTGAAGCTGGTGAGATACTGGTTGACTGGGACCCCGAATTTTAAAAACTGTCGAGGATAAAGCGGGTGGAAGACCAACCACTAGCGCAGCGAGAACCCCTGAAAATAGCGGTAATCTCGATTTTCCCCGATATGTTTGGCGCTATCGCCAATTTTGGCATTACCAGCCGCGCACTTAAGCAAGGTTTGGTGGAGTTGAAAACAATCACTCCGCGCGATTTTGCTCATGATCGCCATTCAACGGTTGATGATCGCCCCTTTGGCGGTGGTCCCGGCATGGTGATGATGGTGCAGCCTTTACGCGATGCGATTGCAGAAGCCAAAGTTTGGGCGGGTAGTGAAGCTAAAGTGATTTACCTGTCGCCACAGGGTAGAACGCTGGATCAAGCCGGTGTTGTGCAGCTTTCGGGCTACAACAATATGATTTTGATTGCAGGGCGCTACGAAGGTATAGATGAGCGATTGCTCGACACAGTTATCGATGAAGAATGGTCTATCGGTGATTATGTGTTAAGTGGCGGCGAGTTGCCGGCGATGGTGTTGATAGATGTGGTAACGCGGTTAATTCCGGGTGCTTTAGGGCACGCGCTATCAGCAGAGCAAGACTCGTTTACCGCGGGCCTGTTAGATTGCCCGCACTACACTCGGCCGGAAGAATTTGAAGGTATGAGGGTTCCAGAGGTTTTAATGTCTGGTAACCATGAACTGATTCGGCGCTGGCGCTTGAAACAAGCGTTAGGGCGAACATGGCTAAGAAGGCCAGATTTATTGCAAGCAATAAACTTAACCGAGGAACAGCAGAAGCTGTTGACGGATTTTCGTCGGGACCTTGATAACGACACACTCTAGCTGTGAAGCTATAGACTCTTAGGAGAATATCAATGACTAACAAAATTATTCAGGCCCTTGAAGCCGAACAATTGAAAACCAATGTTCCTGAATTTTCACCAGGTGATACTGTTATAGTTCAAGTGCAAGTAAAAGAAGGTGATCGCGTGCGTTCACAGGCTTTTGAAGGCGTTGTAATTGCAATTCGCAGCCGTGGTTTGAACTCTGCTTTCACTGTTCGTAAGATTTCTCACGGTGTAGGTGTTGAGCGTACATTCCAAACTCACTCTCGCCAAATCGAGAGCATCACCCTGAAGCGTCGTGGTGATGTACGTCAAGCTAAACTTTACTATCTGCGCGACCTTACTGGTAAGGCTGCTCGTATTAAAGAAAAATTGGTTTAATAGTCGACTCGCATTTTTAGTCGCTGTTACCGCAAAAGCCAGAGCAGGAAACTGCTCTGGCTTTTTGTTTTCTGGTAGAGTCGCTTTTAAATATTGCCAGTGTCGTCGCCTCATGGAATCCAATGAAATTTCGTCGCAAGAAGAGTCTGTAATCGCCTTATATCTGGATGCTGTCTGGATGGAAAAAGGTTTAAGTAAAAACTCACTCGATTCCTATCGCACGGATCTAACACTATTCGCACAATGGCTCCAACAGCAGAATAAAAATTTATTGGCAGCGGATGCGTCGACAATTCAAGGTTATTTAGCGGTACGACTCGAAAATAAGTTAAATAGTCGTTCGACTGCGCGCTTTCTTTCCTGCGTGCGAGGATTCTACCGGCATCAGTTGCGCGAAGGTGTGTTGCAGGAAAATCCACTTGCGTTAATTGAAAGTCCAAAATTACCTAGATCTTTGCCGAAATCTTTGACTGAATTAGATGTCGAAAGCCTGCTCGCAGCACCGGATATCGACGATCCCATAGGTTTACGAGATCGCACTATGCTGGAGGTTCTTTATGCGTGTGGTTTGCGAGTAACCGAGTTGGTGTCACTGACTATGCCGCAAATTAACTTACGGCAAAATGTTATCCGTGTGATGGGTAAAGGCAGCAAAGAGCGTTTGATTCCTATGGGTGAAGAAGCATCGAGCTGGTTGGAAAAATATTTTCGTGAAGCGAGACCTTTTTTGCTGAATAATATGCCTAATGAAGTAGTATTCCCTAGCACACGGGCACAGTTGATGACGCGCCAGACATTTTGGCATCGGATTAAGCATTGGGCTCTCGTTGCGGGTATCCAAAAGCCCTTGTCTCCGCATACACTAAGGCATGCTTTTGCAACTCACCTGCTGAATCACGGAGCTGATCTAAGAGTGGTACAATTGCTGTTAGGGCATAGTGATTTATCGACAACCCAGATTTACACCCATATCGCACGTACACGGATGAAGGCGCAGCATGCTGCTCATCACCCGCGTGGTTGAATGGTTCACTTTTGTAGTTAAATGAATAGCTTCGGAGTTTTATTATGATAAAAAAATACCTTTCGACCTTGGTCGGTGCGTTTGCTGTTTGCTGTGTTAGTGCTTCCTTTGCTGCAGACACTCCTGCGGCTGTAGCAGCCGTTAAGCCTGAAGCGGTCATTGCCGCTAAGTTAGAGCAGGCCATTCCACAATATAAAATAACTTCTGTGCGTCCTTCTCCAATTAATGGTTTGTACTTAGTAAAAATTGGCGGGAACGATATTTTAGTTACAGCTGATGGAAGCAAATTTATTCAGGGCGATATTTTTAATATAGAAACCAAAGGTGTTTCCAAGTGGGAAGATCCTGCACTCGCTGCCGAGCGTAAAAAAGCGCTCGCAACCCTTGATCCAAAAGAGTCCATTATCTTCAAACCTACCGGGAAAACCAAAGCAGTTGTTTATGTGTTTACCGACGTTGACTGTGGTTACTGCCGCAAGTTGAACAGCGAGATGGCTGGGTATAATAACCTGGGTATTGAAATCCGTTATTTGGCATTCCCTCGTGCCGGTATCCCAAGTGATTCTGCATCCAAGCTAGAAACAGCCTGGTGTTCTAAAGATAAACAAAAAGCGTTGACACTTTTGAAGGAAGATCAATCTGTGCCAGCCCTGAAGTGTGATAACCCTGTTGCCAAGGAATTTGCCTTGGGTGCACAGGTTGGCGTCAATGCAACTCCTGCATTGTGGTTGCCAAGTGGGGAGATAAGACTGGGTTATTTACCACCAGAACAACTCGCTAAAGATCTGGGCATTTTGTAATTTTTGTTTTTCTTTATAAGTTCGCTTTTCAACAGGGCTGGCGCATTGACAGCCCTGGATTCCCTGAGTATGGTGGCCATCTTTTTGAAAACAGGTTAGTTACCTGTCTTTCATCGGCCTTTTTAACCAGCTCTTATGCTCAGGGGAATCCACTTGAATCCAGTCAATTCTGCTCGCACTGTAAACGTGGGCATCTGTGGTCTTGGAACCGTTGCCAGCGGCACCGTAAATATACTGACTCGTAACAAGAGTCTGATTGACGCTCGTTCAGGCTGTAATGTTTCCATTATTCAAATTGGCGCCCGCCGCGATAATCCTAAAGTCGATACCTCTGCTTACCCGGTAACCCGCGATATATTTGAAGTAGTAAATAATCCAAAAGTCGACATAGTTGTCGAATTGATTGGCGGCACTACAGTTGCGAAAGATTTAGTATTGACTGCGATTGCTAATGGTAAACATATTGTCACCGCCAATAAGGCATTGATCGCTCATCATGGCGATGAAATTTTTGCAGCAGCAAAGGCTAAGGGTGTAACTGTCGCATTCGAAGCTGCAGTTGCGGGCGGCATTCCTATTATTAAATCTATCCGTGAAGGTTTGGCGGCCAACAATATTGAATGGTTGGCGGGAATCATCAACGGTACTACCAACTTTATTCTGACTGAAATGCGCGACAAGGGTCGTGCCTTTGCCGATGTGCTTAAAGAAGCGCAGGAGCTTGGTTACGCCGAAGCAGATCCAACGTTTGATGTTGAAGGCATAGACGCAGCGCACAAGCTTGTTATTCTCGCATCACTTGCCTTTGGTATTCCTCTTGATGTTAAAAAAGTCTTCACCGAAGGCATTACCAAAATTTCAACGCAAGATGTCAATTATGCAGAAGAGCTTGGCTATCGCATTAAACATCTTGGAATTGCACGCCGCTCAGCGGGCGGCATTGAGTTGCATGTGAATCCAACACTCATTCCAGAAAAACGTTTAATCGCAAATGTGGATGGCGTTATGAACGCAGTGTTGGTGAAAGGTGACGCAGTAGGCCCAACACTTTATTACGGTGCAGGTGCAGGTGCTGAACCAACAGGTTCATCCGTTGTGGGTGATATTGTTGATGTAGCACGCACTTTATTGGCAGATCCTGCTCACCGTGTTCCATACCTTGGTTTCCAGGACGAGTTTGTAACGGAACAAAAACACCTGCCGATGGATGAAATAGAAACTGCTTATTATTTGCGTATGTCTGCATTGGACAAACCAGGCGTGCTTTCTAAAGTAGCTACTATCTTGAGTGATTCTGGTATCAGTATAGAAGCCATGATTCAAAAAGAAGCGAAAGAAGGTGAAT
This sequence comes from uncultured Gammaproteobacteria bacterium, assembly GCA_966096785.1. Taxonomy (GTDB): domain Bacteria; phylum Pseudomonadota; class Gammaproteobacteria; order Pseudomonadales; family Cellvibrionaceae; genus Cellvibrio. Next base: position 7,746 of record CBHTVU010000020.1, read on the forward strand.
CAACAGTTCCTCTAATTCTGCTTACCAATCGCGTACAAGAAAAGAAAATGATTGCGGCGATTAATAAAATAGAATCACTTGATTCTATTTCAGCACCTGTAATTCGTATTCGTGTTGAAAGTTTGAAATAGTTTTACCGTTTTATACGAGATTAATACTCTCTCCTCTAACCTCTCGTTTAAGGTCCGTCGCAAGCGAGAGGGAGCGAAGCAAAAGCTTTCGAATTTTTATTAATAGAAATAAGTTCAAACCATTTTTGCTAATGCTTTCTCTCTCCCTAAGCGAGAGAGGTAGGGAGAGGGGTAACTAAAAAGTTCTGCCAAAAGGTTTTTCATTGTGAAATACATCAGCACCCGTGGCCAAGCGCCTGCATTGAGTTTTGAAGAAGTTGTTTTAACTGGCCTTGCACCAGATGGCGGTTTATATGTTCCGGAAACTTTGCCCACTTTTTCAAAAGAAGAGATTGCGTCCTGGGCTGGTTTGTCCTATCAGGATCTGGCGTTCAGTGTAATGAAGCCATTTATTGCTGGTGCGTTAAGTGATGAAGAATTTAAAAAAATTATTGCGGACGCATACGCAACTTTCCGCCATGACGCTATTGCGCCATTAGTCCAAACTGCTCACAACGAATTTATTCTAGAATTATTTCAAGGCCCAACGCTTGCCTTTAAAGATTTTGCACTGCAATTTTTAGGGCATTTACTTGATCACTTGCTGAAAAAACGCAACCAAAAGGTTGTGGTTATGGGCGCTACTTCTGGTGATACGGGATCAGCGGCCATTGAAGGTTGCCGTCGTTGCGACAACATCGATATTTTCATTATGCATCCGAACAATCGTGTGTCGAATGTTCAACGTCGCCAAATGACAACTGTTCTTGCTCCGAACGTTTTTAATATAGCGCTCGAAGGTAATTTTGACGATTGCCAGAATATGGTGAAAGCAAGTTTCGGTGATCAATCATTTCTACCAGATGGACGTCAGTTAGTAGCGGTGAACTCTATCAACTGGGCGCGTATCATGGCGCAAATCGTTTATTATTTTTACTCCGCACTTGCCGTTGGTGCACCGCATCGCCCTGTGGCTTATTCGGTGCCGACTGGAAATTTTGGCGATATTTTTGCAGGCTATCTCGCAAAAAAAATGGGTCTTCCGATTGATCAATTAGTTATAGCGACAAACAGCAACGACATTTTGCACCGTTGTATTAGCAGTAATGATCACAGCAAAAATCAATTGCAACACACTTTATCGCCAAGTATGGATATCATGGTGTCCAGCAATTTTGAGCGCATGCTGTTTGACTTGTATGATCGCGATGGTGGAGCTATTCGCCAACTGATGGATGATTTCAAATCTGGTGCTATGGTGTTGAAAGAGTCTGTGCTTTCTCGTGCGCGTGAATTATTCACCAGTTACGGTGTAAGCGATGATGTAACTGTTGAAATCATTCGCGATGTTTTCGAGCGCACAGAATATTTGTTAGATCCACACACAGCAATTGGTGTTGAAGCTGCCCGTAAAACGCGTCGCCGTCATGACATTCCAATGATCTGCCTCGCAACTGCGCACCCTGCGAAATTCCCAGAAGCCGTTCGTAAAGCAGGGCAGGCAGAAGATCCAAAGTTACCTCACCACATGACTGATTTGTTTGAGCGTGAAGAGCGCTATACAGTGTTGCCACAAGAACTTAAAAAGGTTCAGGATTTTATTAAGGCAAATGTAAGAAAATAAAACGATAAGAATAAAAAGCCGCGTTAGTGAGCTAGCGCGGCTTTTTATATTATGTTGTTATTACAACAGGTCTATCAGGGCTACAAGCTTCAATTTATTATCCCGCATTTCAAACACTGCGAATCCACCCGCCAATATGTCATCAATAATTTGAGCTTCAGTGTAGACCCAATATTTTGATGAGTGTAAAAGTAGAGAGTCACCATCAGTTACTTCAGGCGCTCCCTTCAAACTTTTCTTTAATATAGAAACCCACTGATCAAAATGAGCAGTGTCAGCCTCAGCTGCTAAGGTGCGACGAGGTAAGGCCTTAACTGATTTAACTGGCAAGTTGGTAAAAAGCCCCGGTAAATCGAAAGGTGTTTGTGTTTTGATATCAAAGGCTAATTCTTTATTAATAGAATTAGTGCTCATCGCTTGGCTGAGTGGTGAACCGCGTCCGCCAAGGTTTCCCGAAGTAAAAAGTCTTACTAGATAAATATCTTTAGGGGCACTAATTGTTAAGAATAGATTTAAATCTTTTTTCGAAAGTGCCGTTGAGAAATTAGTAATAGTACCTTCAATAACCAAATCATTTGATGAGACGACACCGGCTTTTTCCTGCGCAACATTTTGGGTTTCTGCCCCGCAGCCTTGAACAAAGAGGGTGAGAGCCAAAACTGTAATAAAGCGAGTAATCATATTAGTTTCCAGGATTTCATAATTGATATTAAGAGTTTTGCATAATTGGGATCAGTCGCGTACCCAGCCTTCTGAAGGCCTTCTGCCCATTTTACTGGATCACTGGTTTCAAATAGCTTTTTGTATCTGCGATTTTTAGTTAGAAAAGAAGTTCTCCCACTAATTGACTCAGAAAAGCTATGGTACGCCTGAAACTTATCAATAATTTTTATGCGTTTGCCATCTATAACCTCATGAGTGTAAACAGAAACTGACCCTGCTGATCCAACACCTTTAATACCGAATAAATTATAACTGTACTTTTTGGTGTAAAGGTCTGTAGGAACAGATTTTCCATAACCAGTTTCAAGAATGGCTTGAGCAGTAGTAACCGCAGCAGGTACTTTTGATACGAGTTCTTCCTTTTGGGCTTTTGCAAATACCTGCTTAACGAAATCTTTTTTTGATAATTTTCCAAGGTCTGGGTTTGTGTTTGAGCTTACATTTACTACTTCAGCTTTATGGGTTAGGTAGCCGGCAAGTATTCCATATTGGATTTGATTAAATTGCAGGAAGCATTTGCCAATAAATTATCTAGTCCAGTAATTGGTGACCATCTATTGCCCATGAACGAACTTTTGGAGGGAATTTTGCTTGCGGTATTCATCACTGCGTTAAGTTTAGCTAAGGTTCTTCCAGTAGGGTCTATACGTCCATCCGGAGCAGCCATTCCAACGGCGATACGTTGAAATTGGCGAATTGCAAGCTTGGTATTTCGACCCGCGATGCCATCTTCTTTTAAGGGGGCTAATGGTGCCAAAATGTTGTATTGCATTATTTGATTGAGTGCTTTTTGGATAGCGCGAACATCAGAATCTTTGTTTTTGGCGTTTTCACCAACAGATGCAACAATTTTTACTTCCATCATGACCATCCCTATATTATGAATTTAAACTTCGCTTACTTTAGCGAGTTTTTACTATAATGGGTGTGCTTTTTGAAAGCAACTTACTAGTTTGACGTGGTCATCAGAAAAATTAAAAATTCTATATTTATAATTCAAACTTACAATTTCACATTAAGGCAATATGCAAAAAACTATCAAACGCCGTTCCATCGAACAACAAGTTCAATTCGATGAAGCACTTCATCCTTTGCTACAACGCATTTACAGTTCACGCGGTGTGCAAAATACTAATGAATTGCAGTATCAGCTAGCTCAACTACACAAACCTAACTTTAAAGGATTGCAGGATGCCGTAAGTATTTTGGCAGACGCAGTTGTTGCGCAAGCAAAAATAATTATCGTTGGAGATTTTGATGCAGATGGTGCTACAAGTAGCGCGCTTGCTGTCTTGGCATTACGTGCAATGGGACTCCATTCGGTAGATTTTTTAGTGCCCAATCGTTTCGAATATGGTTATGGTTTAACACCGGAAATTGTTGCGGTTGCTGCAGCGCAGCAACCTGATGTGATCATTACGGTGGACAATGGAATTTCCAGTATTGAAGGTGTGCGAGCTGCGCGTGATTTGGGAATTGCAGTCATTGTGACTGACCACCATTTACCCGGTAGCGAAATCCCTGACGCCGATGCAATCGTAAATCCCAATCAACCCGGTTGTGAATTTCCCAGTAAAAATCTTGCAGGCGTGGGCGTTATTTTTTACGTAATGAATGCATTACGTGCTGAGTTGCGTCAACTGGGATGGTTTGCAGAAAGCGGTATCGCTGAACCCAATATGGCAAGTTTTTTAGATCTGGTTGCACTGGGTACTGTTGCAGATGTTGTTCCTCTCGATCACAACAATCGCATTCTAGTGTCGCAAGGTTTACAGAGGATTCGCGCTGGCATTGCTCGCCCGGGAATTAAAGCACTTCTGGAAGTTGCCGGTAAAACTGCTCAAAAAATAGTTTCCAGTGATTTCGGTTTTGCGCTTGGGCCGCGTTTAAATGCGGCCGGACGATTGGATGATATGTCGCTCGGTATTCAGTGTTTGATGTGTGAAAGTGAAAGTTTAGCGCGCGAGATGGCCATGCAAATGGATGATTTGAATCGCGATAGAAAGTCAATTGAAAGCAGTATGCAACAAGAGGCTTTAAGTATGCTGCAAAAAGTATTAAACGCGGATGCGAATTCGTTGCCTTGGGGTGTCTGTTTATTTGATGAGACTTGGCATCAGGGCGTTATTGGAATTCTAGCGTCGCGTATTAAGGATAAATATCACCGCCCTGCAATTGTATTTGCAGACGCTGGTGATGGCGAGATAAAAGGCTCAGCGCGATCTATTTCCGGTTTTCATATTCGCGATGCGCTGGATGCTATTGCAACGCGTCATCCGGATTTGCTGCATAAATTTGGTGGTCATGCGATGGCTGCGGGCATGAGCTTAACTCGCGATAAGTTTGATGCCTTTGCAAAAGCTTTTGATGAAGAAGTTCGCCGTCAATTGAGTGAAGCTGACTTGTCTGCGATTTTGCTAAGTGATGGAGAACTTGAATTGCAAGATTTTAATTTGCACTTGGCGCAGCAGTTGCGCGACGCAGGGCCTTGGGGGCAACATTTTCCGGAGCCAGTTTTTGACGGAGAATTTTTTATCATCCAACAAAAAATATTGAATAACAAACATTTAAAAATGACGTTGGGTGCAGATATTCGGGGACAACAAGTGGTTGATGCCATAGCATTTAATATAGATCCCACTTTATGGGCTTCTAATCAGATAAAAAAAGTTAAAGTCGTTTATCGGTTGGATATCAACGAATTTCGCGGCAATAAAAATGTGCAACTTATGGTTGATTACATACAGGCTGCCGAGTAGCCTTTTTTTACTTTTTAAGTAGTGGCAGCAAAACAGGTAATACATTATTTAAAATAATCGGTTGTGCTTCTGCGGTCGGGTGAATGCCGTCTCGCTGAATCAAATTGCTTTGGGTGGCAACGTTTTCCAGTAAAAAAGGTACAAGCGAGGCATTATTTTTTTCCGCAAGTTTTGGATAGGTCTCTTTAAATTCTTTGGTATAGCGCGGACCATAATTAGTCGGTATTTGCATTCCCGCTAACAACACATCAGCCCCTGCAGATTTACTGGCGGTAATCATTGCCTGGAGATTTTCCTGCATAATCTTGAGCGGTTGCCCGCGCAATCCATCATTACCGCCTAGCTCAACAATAACTATATCCGGCTTGTACTTGGTTAATAGTGCGGGTAGGCGCGCTAATCCACCACCACTGGTTTCACCACTTACACTTGCATTAATCACTTTTGTCTGAGTATTTTTAAGCAATTCTTGTTGTAATAAAGTCACCCAGGTTTGATCTAATTGAATGCCGTAGCCAGCGCTCAGGCTGTCACCCATAACCAGTATTGTCGATGGTTTTGCCTGAGCAAATTGAGCAGTAAGAGGCAACAATAAAAACAATAAAATTCTTACAAATGTCATGATAAGGTTTCACCCAAGTGTGGCATCTTGAAGAAGATGCAGATATCGCATTTTGATTGTGCGTGGTGTTCGTGTCCACCCATTCTGAGATTCAAAGAAAAATTCATAGTGCGTTGCTCACAAAGATATAGTGCTTGTTTTTCCTAATTACAACCCGAGAGAAGATTTATGTCATCCGCATTTGTACTTGATGTTCGTGAAATTACCAAAAAAGTAATTACGCAAGAAGGGGCGTTGGAAATATTGCAACCTATATCATTAAGTGTGACGGCGGGTGAATCGGTTGCGATCACTGGTGCATCGGGATCCGGTAAATCAACTCTTCTTGGAATCCTGGCGGGTTTGGATGTGCCTTCGACGGGTGAGGTATTCTTAAGCGGGCAGTGCCTCACAGCAATGGATGAAGAGGGGCGTGCACAGGTGCGTGCGGCAAATGTGGGTTTTATTTTTCAATCCTTTCAATTACTTCCCGGACTAACCGCTTTAGAAAATGTAATGCTGCCTCTGGAGTTGAGGGGAGACAAGCAGGCGAAAGATCTTGCCGTAAATTTTTTGCAACATGTTGGCTTGGAGAAGCGTTTGAAACATTATCCACAACAATTATCCGGCGGTGAACAACAGCGAGTTGCTATTGCGCGCGCCTTTGCCAGTCAACCGAAAATTTTATTTGCAGATGAGCCCACCGGAAATTTGGATAGCGCAACCGGCGCAAAAATTATAGATTTATTATTCGAGCTAAATCGCAACCAAGGCACTACCTTGGTGTTGATCACTCACGAACAGCGTCTTGCCGCCTTGTGCCAAAAACATATTGAATTATCGGCTGGTACAATTATTTCTCAATCCACATAAGGTGCGATCATGCTTGCAATAAATTTACTTATTCGCAATTGGCGCAGTGGTGAGCTAAAACTATTGAGTCTTTCAATTGTACTTGCTGTCGCCGTTTTGAGTGGGATTTCAATTTTCACCGATAGATTGGACTCAACACTTCTCGTACAAAGCAACGCGTTACTAGGTGCAGATATTATTGTTGAGAGTAGTCAACCTGCCAACAACGAGTGGGTTGAATACGCAACCAATAAAGGCTTATTACAGTCCAGGATGATTCAGTTTTCTTCCATGGTTTACGCTGGGGAGGAAATGCATCTCGCCGCAGTTAAAGCAGTAGAAAAAAATTATCCCCTGCGCGGGCAATTGGATATTAGTCAGATACCTTTTGCAATTAACGCAGTGGATATCAAACGCGCCGAATTTGCACCATCGCCGGGTGAGGTTTGGGTTGACTCGCGTTTATTACCGCAATTAAAAATTAAGTTGGGCGATAAACTTTCCGTTGGTGAGTTGGAGTTATCTGTAACACAGATTTTAATTCGTGAGCCTGAAAGTGGAAATCCGTTTTCAGCGATTTCTCCACGCATCTTGATGAATATTGATGATGTGCCTGGTACCCAAGTTATTCAAGTTGGTAGTCGCGTTAATTATTCCTGGCTGCTCGCTACTGAAGTTAATGATGAGCTCGACAACTTTATTGCCTGGATAAAACCAAAGCTAAGCAAACATGAGAAGCTTGAAGATATTCATAACAGTCAGGACCGCTTATCGAAAACCTTGGATTCAGGTAGAAGTTTTTTAATATTTGCTGCGGTGATCGCGGTTCTACTAGCTGGTGTTGCCATAGCTATAGCGGCACGTCAGTTTTCTGATCGTCATACGAATCAAGTTGCATTGATGAAAAGCCTTGGAACCAGTGCATCCAGAATTCGCAGCTTGTATTTCAGTCAACTGTTTATTTTGGGCGGCATCGCGTCAATACTAGGGTTGGTACTCGGGCATGGGATACAGGCTTTTGTTGCATTTAACCTGGAGGAGAATTATCAACTGGTATTAAATACTCCCAAAGTTTTACCTTATATCTACAGTTTTCTAAGTGGGTTGATATGCATTACGTTTTTTGCATTACCCGCTTTGTGGTTTCTGCCGCTCATCCCTCCTTTGAAAATATTGCGCAAAGAACTTGAAATCAACGGTGTTCAGGTAGGCTTGCAAGCAGCGCTTGCTTTTATTGCGGTAGTATTTCTTGTTGCACTTTTTAGCCGTAATATCACATTGACAGGAAGTGTGACTTTTTCTTTGATAGTTGTAGTTCTTATTTCATTTATATTTTCCTGGTTGTTACTCCTGGCAAGCAAAAAAATTGCTAGCAATTTAGGTGGGTTTGGACGATTGGCGTTCGCTAACTTACAACGTCGCCGAAAAGAAAGTCTTGTACAAATTATGGTGTTCTCCATAGCCATCATGTTGTTGCTTACACTAACCATAGTCCGCACATCGCTTATTGATGATTGGCGTGGCCAGGTGCCAGTGAATTCACCTAATCATTTTCTTGTTAATATTTCTCCCGCTGAGCTCGATGATATTAAATCAATGATAAGCGCGGAAAAAATTGTTAGCGCACCTATATATCCGATGATCCGCGGTCGATTGATTCAAATTAATGGCGTTGCTCCAACTGATGAGCAGGTAAAAAATGCCAACGCGCTACAGCGTGAGGTCAATTTAACCCAGGCTGAAACTCTCGCAGACGATAACAAAATATTGCAAGGTGAATGGTGGGATAAGTGGCAAAAATCATCCCTGCCTGGCGTGTCGGTAGAAGATGCTGTTGCTGAAAGTTTGAATCTAAAACCGGGCGATAAATTGTTGTTTTCGCTCGGGGGCTTAGAACTTGAAACTCAGGTGGCGAGCATCAGGAGTCTGGATTGGAAATCTATGCGACCCAATTTCTTTTTTATTTTTGAACCCCAATCCCTTGATGAATTTTCCCCAACCTTTATCACAAGTATCTTTTTAACGCCTGATAAAAAAATATTTATTAATCAGCTTCTACACAAACATCCTACGATAACGGTTGTAGAGTTGGACCGAATCATTGATCAAATACGCAATATTATTAATCAGGTGAGTGATGGCATTGCCCTGGTGTTGTGGCTAACCTTGGCGGCTGGCGCCTTGGTATTATTTGCAGCGGTTATGAGTAGTATAGATAGCAGGAAACAAGAGGCGGGTTTGTTAAGGGCTTTGGGCAGTCCACAAAAATTAATTTTAGGCAGTGTTTTAGTTGAGTTCGTTGTTCTGGGGTTTATTGCTGGCTTAATTGCTACAGTGAGTTCGGAAGCGCTGTTGCTGAGTATGCAAAAGTTTGTGTTCCATAATCCAATACAACCACATTTTATCTACTGGTTAATTGCTCCTTTGGGTAGCGCATTATTTATTGGTATTTTAGGTGTGATTTGTTGTCGGCCAGTTGTGACTACACCACCCATGATAGTTTTGCGTGAAGCTTCTTAAGAGTTAGAGCACACCTATTCATTTTAAATTCACTTCAATCTGTTCATGCTCCGCGTCGCTATCACTAACGCAACTAAGTATTTAAAATGTGTGAATTGATATTGAAGCGGAGGGCGCATGCGGCAGGTGACGAAAAGTCGGGTACTCGATAAAGGTTTATGGGGCATGAGTGCTCCCATGTTTCTCGATCAGGCCGTCACCTACACAATTCCTCTTGTTGATATGTATTTTCTAAGCCGCGTCTCCGACTCTGCGGCTGCCGCCGTTGGTGCTGTAACTCCGCTGGTTTTTGTGGCCAATGCATTTTTGCAAGTAAGTGCATTCGCTGGGGCGAGTATCACAGGGCAGCGAATAGGTGCTAACGATTACGAGCGTGGCAAAGCAACGATTGGAGCCTATTCGTTATTTGTTCTTGCCTTGTCACTCATTGCCATTGTTGCCGTTAATTTTGGTGGCCCTGTAGTTGCCAGAGCCATGTCACTAAGTGTATCCGTGGAAACCTACGCTGTTGAATATCTGTCGTTGATAGGTTGGATGGTGGGTATCTGGGGCTGCCGTCTTATTTACCAAACTATTTTAAATACTTACGGTGTTCCTAAATGGAATACCTATAGCAATATTATTTTTTTCACCGTTAATTTATTGGGTAATATGATAGCGGTGTATGGAATTGGAACTTTTCACTTCCCAAGTGTAACCGGGGTTGCGCTTGCGAGTATTAGTGCAGCTTTATGTAGCTTATTGTTTGTAATGGTTATAGTGCATTTTCATTTACAGATTCAAATTCCTTTTAGAACATCACGCGCAAAATTTTCTGTTTTAATCGCACCTGTATTATGGATCGCTGCTCCTGCGATTTTAGAGCCTATGTCATTTCAGGGATATATGATGGTGTTAAATTGGATTGCAGCTAGCGTTAGTGACCTTGCATTAAAAGTAAAAATTTATACCTATAATACTTTTTTATTTTGCTTGATGATTTCCATCGCTATAAGCATGGCAACAGAAGCGATTATTGCTCAACGGGTAGGGCGAGGTGAGTTCGATCTTGCGCACCTGCAACTACGGCAAAGTTTAAAAATTTCCATAACGGGCGCTACTTGTCTTGCTATTACCTGGTTGATTTTCAACGAATATATTTTGAAAATGTTCACCAGTGATCCCGACATTATTGCTATAGGTTTCTGGGCATTTTTATTAGGATTTCTCGCAGAACCTGTGCGCACAATAAATATTGTTATAGGTGGTGCCCTGCGTTGCACAGGCGATGCAGCTTTTACTTCTATATCAAGTATCGCGGTGATTTGGCTGTTCTCAGTTCCTCTAGCTTATTTTCTGGCTGTACCACTTCACTTGGGTATTTTCGGATTACTGATTGCGGCAATCGCAGATGAAACCACTCGCGCAATTATTAAATATCTCCGCTGGAAAGCGCGCAAGTGGCAGCGTTATGGTGTGCAACTTAAAGAATCAATTCCATTGAATTGATTCCCCATACAGTTATTTTCTGGCGTCCACGGTGATGATTGGATTTATCCAGTCAGCATGATCCCACGAGCTCTCTCCATGTGACTTGACTATAAGCTTAAGTTCTTTTCCTTTATGTAAATCCAGATGCACTTTAACTGGCCCTTCATGCCCGAAATAAGGTTTGGATGTCCATAATAATTCTGCGTCTTCCCAAATCTCGAAGAGGACGTCCGCTGATTCCACTTCATCATCAAGCCCCGGTATAACGTCGAAACTAATTGAATTGAGTGGCAAGGCATAGATTATGGTGGAGTTCGCATGGGTACCAATTCCGTTCATGAATCTTCTATTACCTACTGCCAAATATTTTTTATCGAAGCTACGATTAATTTGCAAGGTTCCATGATCTTGTTTTGCCGAAATTACTCGCTGGCTCGTCAATAATATTTGGTTTTCAATAAGCTTAAGGTCATGGAGAGTATGGCGATCAATCAAGTAAATAAATACAGAGTCAACAGCAACAAAGAAAACAATAACTGCAGATGAAGGGATTCTAAAAAATGCCTTGAATAATCCAACAATAACAGTGTAAACAATGCTACCCGCAAAAAGTTGAAGCAGGCTAACCGCAAAAATTATCGTCACTAATGTTGAAACACCGTCCCAAATATTTGAGCCGTTAATTCCCAGAATGATAAGCATATTGAGCATTGCTGCAGCCGAAATTGCTATTGCATATGCAAGGTGTTTTTTTGCGACAGAAGAATAAACAAGAGCGCACGCAACCGCAGGGAACAAATATCTTTCATGCATCGCTGGCAAAAGAGTGAAGAAGGCTACAGCACTCACCATTGAATAAAATAAAATGGTCTTATTAAATTTTTCAATGTCACGACTTTTTTTAAGCTCGATGAGACTGTTGATTCCAAGACCAGCAATACACAAGCAAATGGCAGCGTACAAAAACATGCCGAAATATTTTGGATAGGCCAATTTTTCTGGTAAAAACGGACTTATATTGCTCAGAAATTCGATATTGTCAGGTGCATTATTACCCACCAGCAGAACCCACAAGTTGGCAGCATTCATAGTGATTACCGGGTATTGACCCAAGGTATCTATGTAAGCCTGCTGGAAAGCTTGTGTATGGTAATGAACGGCAATAAAAGGTGAGAAAACTAATAGGATGACGAGTAAGGATAAAATAATTCCCAATAGATGGGTCTTATATTTATGTAAAAATAATATTCCAATGATGGGTAAGAAACATACCATCTGAAATTTTGTGAGCAGTGCTAGCGAATATATGGGCAACATTAATATCGCGTAACGGCTGGAGAAATTAATCAGAATGGCGCACAGCGCTATCATGGTCGGGACAAGATCCACTTGGCCCCAAATAGGCCCGTCAACCAGAATAGCAGGATTAAATACTGTCAGGAGCATAATGCCAAATATCTGACTTTCATTGGCATTAAATTTTTTCAGATTTTTATACACTATCCATGTCAATAAGCAATGACACAGTAATACTGGAAATTCCCACAAAAATTTGCACAAATCATTAGGTTCTATAGGAATTGCAAAATAATGCAAACCTTTACTGATAATGTAGAGCCAATGAATATATAGAGGTGGATAGTTTCCATCGAAACGATAATAGCCGTTATCGCTTAGCTGTTTAGTCCAATGTTCCCAAAAACCTAAATCAGCACCATATCCATTTATAAAAAGGCAAAATAGATTTACGAGTATGGTCGCTGAAAGATAAGTGTTTAATTGACCATTATTATTTTTTACATTCATTATTGGAAGCACTGAATATTGTTATGATTTTACTATTTGGCTAATGTGATATTTTGGTCTGCCTTTTACTTCTTCGTAAATTTTTGACATATATTCACCAATCACACCCAAGCACAAAAGCTGGACGCTTCCTATAAAGAGCAAAGGCAAAAGAATAGATGCCCAGCCAGGAACTGCAGTCTCGGAAAATAAACGGATTGCTAATACCCATAAAATTAATGTGAAGGAAGCAATCCCTGAACACAGGCCCAATACCGTAATCATTCTTAGCGGTACTGCTGAAAATGCGGTAATTCCTTTCCAGGCAAATGAAAGCATTTTACGAAGCGGATATTTGCTTTCACCCAATTCACGGGCTTGGCGTTCATATTCTACAACTGATGATTTGAAGCCTACCTCGCGAACAATACCACGTAAAAATAGATTTGATTCTTTATATTCTTGTAAGGCTTCTAAAGCCCGGCGAGACAATAGGCGAAAATCGGCGTGGTTAAATACCAGGTCAACACCCATAGTACGCATTGCGTGGTAATAACCTTCTGCAGTGAAGCGTTTAAAAAAAGTATCGGTCTTGCGCGCTGAGCGAACACCGTAAACAACTTCATTACCCTTCAGGTATTCATCTACCATTTTTTCGATATTGGAAGGGTCGTCTTGCAGGTCTGCGTCTATTGAAACAATGATGTCCTCAGTAGTTGTACACAATCCTGCATAGAGCGCATTTTGGTGGCCTTTATTTCGCGATAGCTTTATACCAACAACCCTCGGGTTTTGGAGCGCTGTATCCTGCAGAATATTCCATGTGTTATCACGACTGCCGTCGTCCACAAAATAGTTTTTGGAATCAGTGGTGATTTTATTTTCAGCAATCAGTTTGTCGAGAAGACTGTTTAGAACTTGTATGGTTTTGGGCAGGCTTTCTTCTTCGTTATAACAGGGTACAACAATCGCCAATGAAGGTATGGCTATTGTGGGTGCTGCACGGCTCATTATTATCTCCGGTATATCCAGAATTTATGCATTAGGAAGTTCACAATCAGGGTGAGCAGGGTAGCAAAGAGTTGTGCAATTAGGTAGGCGCCTTTTAATAGATTTGCGTGTGTGAGCAGGTAGTTATTCAATAAAAATAAGGAAAGGCTAAATAGCGACGTGTTTAACGCCAGTCCGACCAATACGGTTACTAAAAATTTGGGCAATGTTTGAGCATGGCTCTGCGTGCTGGAAAAAGTTAAGTGGTAATTGGCAAGGTAGTTGAATATAGCGGAGCATGCGTAGGACGCTGCAGACGCAACTTTGGGCCCTAACAATCCTGATTCTACAAAAACCCACAATAGAAAAAACTGAAGGAGCGTCGCCGCTCCCCCAATCACTGCAAATTTAATCAATTTATTCATCTACGCCCAGCCGACAGCTGCCCTTGCTCGTTCAATGTACGCGTATTCAACACGATGGGTGAGTGGGTGGCAAGCATGACGAAAATGGTGGTGATCAAGTGTAGATCCCATGTATTCCCAGCATTGACGCTCGTTAACGCACAAGTGATCACCCGCGTTTATTTTATTGCTGGCGAGTTCATCCCACATTTTTGGCCATTCATGATGGCTGATATCGAGATATTCCATAAGAAATCCACTCTTGTCGTGAAATTTTTCAATACTCATTGTGGTTTATTAAATTATTTTGTCAAGAAAGTTTTCTATGTTGATGTTTTTAAAAGAGATTAATGTAAATTTGTGAGCTTAAAATGTTACCGATTTATTTTGTTTTGTCGTTTAAAAGTCAAATTTTAAGAGAGTTTTGCGCATATGAGACACTCAAACTGCCCAAAAATTAGAATAATTTGAGTTGACTCTACAGTTACTGAAAGGTTTATAGTGGTTACAACGAATCTTTGTGAGGAATCGGTTTATGAATATTGGTCAAGCAGCAGTCAAAAGTGGATTGCCCGTTAAAACGCTTCGTTACTACGAAGAAATCGGGCTAGTACGTCCGGCACGTATGGAGGGTAACGACTATCGCGATTATTCGGCCACGGATGTCGAACATTTGCGATTTTTGCAGCGTTCCCGCGCCGTGGGGTTTAGCCTCGATGTGTGCAGGGAGCTATTGGTCTTGTACCGTGACGAAAATCGTAGATGCTCCCAGGTCAAGAAATTGGTGTTGGAAAAAATCGAACAGGTGGAAAATCAACTGCAAGAACTGCAAGCTTTGAAGCTGGCATTGATCGATATGGCTAACGGTTGCGCAGGCGATGAATCAACCGATTGTACGATTATAGAAACGCTTTCAAAGCCGGTGCCGTCACTAATGCCATTCACTCTAGTGGAGACTTCATCATGAGCGACTCGTGTTCCGATAAATCAGCTACCGCAGAAAATAGTGATGCTAAATCATGTTGCAGTGCTGAAACTCCGCAACTGAAAATTAATTCCGTCACGCAAACATCGAGTGTTGAAAAAACGTCCTGCTGCGCTCCTTCTTCAGTGGTTTTACAACCTACCCAGCACAAACATGAACACGATCATCAGGCCAGTTGCTGCGAAACTGATCATGAGCATGGCGGCAGAGGAGATTATTTGCTTTGGGGTTCATTCATTATATGTGCAATTTTCTACGGGTTTCATTTGCTTGCTCCAAACTTGTTACCAGGTTTTGCGCAACATTTTGCACACAGTATTTTTGAGATGCTGAACAACATGTGGTGGGGTGTTCTGCTTGGATTAATTTTTGTGGGGCTATTAGCCAATGTCCCACAAAATTTAGTGCTGTCAGTGTTAGGAAAAGGGGGAAGCCTTAACGGAATTCTCCGGGCAACAGCCGCTGGTGTTTTATTGGATTTGTGTAGTCACGGAATATTGATGGTGGGCACCAAGCTTTATCAAAAGGGCGCTAGCATCGGGCAGGTAATGGCGTTTTTAATTGCTAGCCCATGGAATTCTTTTTCGCTTACCTTAATTATGTTTGCATTGATCGGGTTCAAATGGACTTTAACATTTATCGGCGTCTCTATGATAATCGCTGTAATCAGTGGCTGGATATTTGATCGCTGTGTGGATAATAAAATATTACCCGCTAATCCCAATGCATTTGAATTAGATGAAAATTTCAAATTCTGGCCTGAGGCGCGCAAACAATGGTCAGGTATTCATTGGTCTTTTGATCTTGTAAAAAATATTGCACGTGAAGGTGCAAGCGGTTCACGCATGGTCTTGCGCTGGCTATTATTTGGTGTGGTGCTTGCGGCACTCATCCGCACCTTTGTTAGTGTTGAATTTTTTAAAGAATGGTTTGGGCCAAGTTTAATCGGAATTGTGTTTACCCTAATCGCTGCAACTGTTATCGAAGTTTGCTCAGAGGGCTCAACACCTATAGCAGCCGATTTATTAAATCGTGCCGCCGCACCGGGAAACGCATTTACCTTTATGATGGCAGGAGTATCCACCGATTATACTGAAGTGATGGTATTAAAAGATGCGACCAAATCCTGGAAGATATCTTTGTTTTTACCACTTATCACATTACCGCAAATTTTAGTGGTCGGTTATGTAATGAATAATTGGTAAGGAAATACATGAAAAACAACTTTGTAATGTTCATCCTTCGCATTGCTTTTATGCTTGCCATAATTTTGATACTTACGTGGATTGTTGTGGCGCGTCCTTCTTTTACATCAAGGGCACATGAAGTAGTGCCAATTGATGTTGATGAGGCTGATTTAAAAGAAACAGTAATTTTTTTAAGCCAAACAGCGCTGCCCAGAGATAGTTCTCATCCTGAAAATTTGAACGTCGTTGCGGATTATATAAAAGACAGGCTTAACTCAAGTTCTGTTGATGTTAATTTTCAGTCTTACCTCGTTGAAGGTGAAAATTATAAAAATGTCATTGCGAGCTTTGGCCCAGATACAAAAGATGTATTTATTATTGGTGCCCACTATGATGCATTTTCTACACATGCAGCTGCTGATGACAACGCAAGTGGTGTAGCAGGTTTGATTGAGCTTGGGAAATTGCTGAAGAGGGCTGAGTTAAAGCATCGCGTTATGTTGGTGGCATATACGTTGGAAGAACCTCCTTATTTTGGTTCCGAGCATATGGGAAGTTTTATACACGCATCCAGTTTAAATGAGAAAAATGTTAAGTTAATGATCTCGCTAGAGATGATTGGTTATTATAGCAATGCCCCTAAGTCGCAAACTTTTCCTATGGCGTTGTTAAAATTATTTTATCCTGAAGAAGGAAATTTTATCGCGGTAGTGGACTCATTATTTGCTAACAATGGCGCACCACTTAAATCCATATTTAATAAGTACACTGATCTGCCAGCATACTCTATTAATGCACCGCGGTGGGTCCCTAGTATAGATTTCTCGGATCATAGAAGTTATTGGTCTTATGGTTATCCAGCTATTATGGTGACAGATACTTCCTTTTACCGAAATCATCAATACCATCAGCGGCAAGATACTTACGAAACTCTGGATTATAAAAAGATGGCCAAAGTTGTATACGGGGTATCTAAATATATTGAGCTGTTGGACTCCGAATAATAATCATAGAATTGCTACGTTGATCTAATGCTGTGTTTGCTCAATATAAAATCAACATTTTATTTTATACTTGATTCAAATTGTTGCCCCGAAATCCCTACTGAGTCGTCTCCCATCAAATACAAATAATCGTGCATCAAATCTTCCGGGGTTTTGATTGTGCTTGGGTCTTCTGCAGGATAGGCGCCTGCGCGCATTTGGGTACGCGTTGCGCCGGGGTTAATACTATTTGCGCGAATGCGTGTGGTTTCTTCAAGTTCATCTGCCAGTATTTGCATTAGATTTTCTGCGGCAGCTTTAGATACGGCGTAGGCGCCCCAATAGGCGCGGCCTTTGTAACCAACGCTTGATCCCGTGAAAACTATGGATGCATTTTTAGCGCGTTCTAACAGCGGCATTACGGCTTGCGTCAATAGAAATGGCGCATTCACATTGACTTGCATTAAACGCATCCATACATCAGGGGAGTAATTTGCTATAGGTGTGCGTTGCCCTAAGTCGGCGGCGTTGTGGAGAATACCGTCGAGATGATCGAACTCTTCGCTAATAGCATTACACATCTCGATAAAAGATTGTTCATTGGCTACCTGAAAATCGATGGGGTAAATTGCAGCTTGTGGATGGCCAGCGGCTTCAATTTCATCGTAAATTTTTTCCAATTTCTGCAAGGTACGACCCACTAAAATGACGGTTGCCCCGTGGGCCGCAAATGTTTTTGCTGCTACGCGACCAATACCATCGCCAGCGCCCGTAACTAAAATAATTTTGTTTTCAAGGCAATTGGATATTGGGTTAAAGTTTTCTGGAGTTTTCATAATCATATTCTAATAATTAAAAAGCAAATCTGTTCTGCAAAGGCATCTCGTCATGCCCATGGGCATCCAGTGACTTTGCTATTAATTGAATTTATTTTGTCGGAGACAATTCTTGGGCGTACTTCGAGGGCTTAGGCTGAACAAAAGGCGATTACAAATATTTCTCTACAATCGGCCAAATTTCTTCTGCGTGATCAACATAATAATCTGCTTGCCAACTGTGAATATCTTCGTTGCCGATATAACCATAGGATGCTGCAATCGTAATACTTCCTGCACCCTTGCCGCATTCAATATCACGTTTATGGTCGCCGATATAAATTATCTCGTCCGCCGTACAACCCAGTTCTTTTGCCGCTAAAAATAAAGACTCGGGGTGCGGCTTACTATCTTTTACATGATCCGGGCAAATCACAATAGCGGGTGCCGGATTCATATTTAATTGTTCCATGAGTAAACTTGTATAGGTGGCAGGTTTATTAGTGGCTATACCCCATGCGATATCATGTTCAGCTAATTTATCAATTAGCTCCTGAATACCTGGAAAAGGTTTGGTGAAAACGGCGATGTGATGTGTATAAAGTTCTAGCAAGCGTGCACGCAGAGGTTGAAAATTTTCGTGAGTTTCCTCAATAGCAAATGCAAGTGTCACGAGTGCCTTGGAACCGTGGGACACACCTGCGCGAATAACATCCTGTGGTAACTCCTCTCGCTTATTTTCTGCCAGCAGTTTATTAACTACTGCAATAAAATCGGGTGCTGTATCCAATAAAGTGCCGTCAAGGTCAAACATAACAGCGCGGATTTTCTTTTGATTTGTTGTGCTCATGAATTACTCAATAATTTTCTTTGCATGCAATAGATAATTCACGCTGACATCATTTGCGTCTAATTTGTAATGTTTGGTGATAGGGTTGTAAGTCATTCCACTAAGGTTTTGTAATTCCAAGCCTGCGCTGCGTAACCATTGCGCCAGCTCTGACGGACGAATGAACTTGTCGTAATCGTGTGTGCCCTTGGGAAGCATTTTCAATAAGTATTCTGCCCCCAAAATAGCAAAGGCATAAGCTTTAGGATTGCGATTTATCGTAGAAAAATAAACATCGCCACCAGGTTTAACCAAATCTGCACAGGCTTTAACAATGGATGATGGATCAGGAACGTGTTCCAGCATTTCCATGCAGGTAACCACATCGAATTCACCGGCACATTGCTGAGCTTTTTCTTCGGCAGTAATTCGTTCATAACTCAAACTCACACCAACTTCCAACGCGTGCAGACGCGCTACTGACAAGGGCGCTTCGCCCATATCAATACCCGTGACAACTGCTCCGCGTTGGGCGAGTGATTCAGCGAGAATTCCACCGCCACAGCCCACGTCAATTACTTTTTGCTGTGCAACCGGTGAGCGTTCATCAATATAATTTGCACGTAACGGATTAATATCGTGAAGCGGTTTGAATTCGCTATTCTTATCCCACCAGCGACTGGCTAGGGCTTCAAATTTTGCAATTTCAGCGGTATCGACATTGGCCATAATTAATTTCTCAATTTTGAATTTTTTCTTGCCACTGGCGAACTTTGCTTTTTAGTTCGCGTTCATTGATGGTTAATAATTCACGGTTACTCATCAGGCATTTTCCTTTCACCCAGGAATGGGATACACGGTGCCCAACGTTGGTGTAGACAAGTTGCGAAGCTGGATCATAAATAGGTTGCAAATCCAGATCGCCAATATTTATTGCAATCATGTCAGCATGTTTACCTTCTTCAAGGCTGCCAACCATATGTTCAATACCCAAGGCTTTTGCACCGTTGATTGTCGCCAATCGCAATGCCGTATGCGCATCTAATGCGGCGGCATTTCCACTAACGGCTTTCGCTAAAAGCGCCGCTGTTTTTAATTCGCTAAATAAATCCAGATCATTATTACTTGCTGCACCGTCGGTACCGAGCGCAACATTGACTCCTGCATTTAATAATTTATTCACCGGACAAAAACCGCTTGCAAGCTTTAAATTGGATTCCGGGCAGTGAATAATGTGGGCGCCACTTTGTTGCAAAATTGCTATATCAACATCATCGACTTGTGTCATGTGCGCGCATTGCGTGAGCGGCGAAAGTAAACCTAATGCCATCAAGCGTTGGGTAGGACGCACACCGTATTTTTGTAATGATTCTTCAACTTCTTGCGCAGTTTCATGTAAATGAATATGAATGGGTGCGTCCATTTCCTGGGCAAGCACAGCGACTTTTTTTAAGGTTTCGTCACCAACTGTGTAAGGTGCGTGTGGACCGAAGCCAATATTAATTAAATCATTTTCACGAAATGTATCGTGCAAGCTTAATCCCTTTGCAAAATATTCTTCAGGGCCAGATCCCCATGCTGAAGGAAAATCAAAAATCGTAAAATAAATTTGGCAGCGTATTTGTGATTCGAGTGCAGCTTGTGCGGTTTGCTCGGGGAAAAAATACATATCGCCAAAGCAAGTTGTTCCACTTTTTATCATTTCCGCTATAGCGAGTTCGGTTCCATCGCGCACAAATTGTTCGTCGACCCATTGTTTTTCTGCGGGCCAAATATGATTGTTAAGCCAATCATTCAATGGTTGATCATCTGCAAAACCGCGGAAGAGGGTCATAGCGGCATGACCATGAGCGTTGATTAAACCCGGAGTTACTATATGTTCTTGAAGGTTCTCAACGTGATCAGCGGTATAGCGTTTGGCTGCTTCTTCTTGTGGAAGTAGTGCGAGGATTCGCCCTTGATGGATCGCAATGGCGCAATTTTTTAGAATTCGATTTTCAGGTACGACCGGGATAATCCAGCGGGCATTGATGAGTAAATCTATTGGCGTCATGGGATTGTGGCTAGCAGTGGGGAAGGCGCGCAGTATAACGCACATGAGCCGTCCAAAAACACAAAAGCTCCGGCCAGTTACCTGATCGGAGCTTTAACGTCACAAAATCGCTAAATCAAAAATGCGCAATAACGGCGGCATAAGGGCCTTTAATGTCCACTTTCGCTTGCAGATCGTCTTCGTCTACTTTGACTGACAGTTTGCGGTAACCTGCTTCTAGGCCGACATCCAATACCGAATCGAAGAGATAGCTAACTTTTGCAGAATAGTCAGTGACTTTATCTCCTGAATAGCTGACGTAATTACCTTCTACCCCCACCGAAAGTCCTGTAAGTGGCAGGTCGAATTGCGCTTTTGCGTAGAGCATAGGAAGAGTCTGATCAACCTTTACTTTTTTATTTCGGGTAGTGTCAGTGGTTGATGCCGCGTATACGAAACCGTCAAACATGCGAGCCGTCAAGCCCAAATCGAGATTGACCCAGTTATCTAGGATTTCGTAGTAGAGAGTTGCATCGGTGTGGGTTAAATCGAATTCTGACTTGATGGTATCGTTAGCAGTGTATATGACATCATCATATTCAAAGCTCTTAGTAATCGTAGCTGTTTGTTTGCTGGAAATCTCAGTGTGAGCCAAGCGAATATTTGGGACTATCGGAATAGGATGTTCAAGCGCTATGTAATAAAAACTGTTTTTATGATCTTTTACACCCAATTCTTTTAATGAAATGCTGGTGGGGTCGCCAATCTTACCGTCGTAGCTTGCATCCCAGGATCCAAAACCGGCGTATACGCCCAAAACTGTATCTGCATTAGCAAAAGATGTTGCTGTAGCTGCAATAGCAGCAAGGAGTGTTAATTTTTTCATCAGGATTATTCCTCCGTTGGCCATACATAGGTGCTATCGGGTTAAGACAGCATGCAACCAGTTTAGCCGTAAAAACAAGATTAGTGATTGTTTTGTAAGGAATTTGTGATTTAAAGGGCGACATTTTTTAACAATGGCGCCTTAAGTTGCTCAACGAATACCCGTGCCGCATTCGTAAGGCTACGTTGGTTGTGATGGATGCAACCAAGCGACCTCCTAAGCGGTGGGTGACTTACATCCAGAACTTTGAGCTGGTGGTCGATAATACTGCTCGGCAAAACACCCCAGCCAAGCCCGATACTCAGCATCATCTTGATAGTATCCAAGTGGTTGGTAACCATGGTGATATCAAGCGGCTGATCTTCGCGGTCAAACAAATCTTTGATCAAGCGAGTGGTATAGGTATTTATATCCGGCATTATCGCCTGATGGGGGCTTAGATCGGCCAGGCGAAGATTCGCCAGCGTTGCAAGTGCATGGCTGGGTGCCGCGACGAACTGGAGCTGGTCTTGCCAGAGTTCTGTGGTGTTGATGCGCGCGTCTTGCTCGAGCGCAAGCGTAATAATGGCGATATCGAATCGGCCGAGGAGTACTTCGTGGTACGCATGTTCAGAATCCAAAAAATGTAGATCAAGTTTTACGTCTGGGTAACGCTTTGAAAACTCCCGCAAATATGGCGGTAAGTAATGCAAGCCTAGATGATGACTTGTCGCTATGCTGAGTTTTCCTGTGATGTCGCCCCGCAAATCTGCAATTTCCCGTTGTGCGGCTAAGACTTCATCCAAAATCTTTGTTGCTTTTTTGACCAATAAGTTCCCTGCTTGCGTCAATACCATCTGTCTTCCGACGCGATCAAACAGCTTTGCGTTTACCTGCTCTTCCAACAGGGCTATACGTTTGCTGATGGCCGGTTGAGTCAGATGCAACCTTTCTCCTGCCGCCGAAAATGATCCGCTTTCGGCAATTGCAACAAAGGTTTGAAGATGTTGTGTATCCATTTTTTGCCATCAAGCATCGAACCTTACGGCGGGCTTGCTCTCAAGGCTACAGCTCCTTGGCTGAACGGGAGATGAGCAAATTTATAATGCTAAAGTTTTATATTATTCCTGTAAGGAATGCAATATATGAAAAATATAAATTTGTTTTATGGTTATGGCGGGAATAAACTGGCTTCACTTTAAAAAGACATGAGGATCTGCGGAATGACAGCCCCAATTAAAAAGACGTTGTACGACAAGCTTTGGGATGCCCATTTAGTCAAACAAAGTGATGACGGTTCGGCTCTGATTTACATAGATCGCCACATCATTCACGAAGTGACTTCACCACAAGCCTTTGATGGCCTGCGTTTGGCAGGCCGTAAGCCCTGGCGTGTTGACTCAATTTTGGCAACGCCTGATCACAATGTGCCAACTACGCAAAAAGAACGAGCTCACGGTGTGGCTGGAATAGAAGACCCTGTTTCATTGATCCAGGTTCAAACCCTGGACGATAACTGCGATGAGTTCGGTATTGTCGAATACAAAATTAACGATCATCGCCAGGGCATTGTTCATGTAGTTGGCCCGGAAACCGGTGCTTGCTTGCCCGGAATGACAGTTGTTTGCGGGGATTCACACACAGCAACCAACGGTGCTTTGGGTTCATTGGCGCACGGCATCGGTACCAGTGAGGTTGAGCATGTGATGGCGACCCAGTGTCTGGTTGCCAAGAAAATGAAAAACATGTTGATCAAAGTGGAAGGCAAGCT
>CBHTVU010000021.1:0-28599 GCA_966096785.1 uncultured Gammaproteobacteria bacterium
CACAACCGGATCTGATTGTTCAGTCTTTCCACCTAAAGATTGAAAAATAATACCCCGTAAAGCATGCGAGTCATAATTCATGTGAGTCTTTACATACGCAATAGGTAAATTTGCGCTACCGCAAGCATTCACTAAAAATGATTCCACAGATTCATTTACATCTATAACGCACACTGCAACCAAGGTCTCCTTGTCACAGAGAATAAAATCAAATTGTCTCCCCGAAAGGTTTTTTGTGGCTACCTGGCCGCCTAATGTGTTGTTACTTGTCTCAACCCTGAGCGTAGCAGCGGCATTGACGTTAGTTAAAACGTAAAACTCATTTGCCACTGCAAGCTGCAATTCCTTGTAAAATTTTTCCCGTTCTGGTGGTATTACATTGCTTTTTACGTAAGTTATTTTTTCGGCGACCGTCGGCGCTGATAACACAACCTGAGGTTTTTCATCGGTTTGTATACCAATTGGTTCCGGTAAATCCCAATCATCTGGATTAAATTGATGCTGCGCTTTAAATTTTTCTTTTATTTTTTTATCGACAAGGTAAATGGCCCCACCTATAAAACCCAAAATAATCACTAACCAGAGCATCTAGCTTTCACCTCTTTCAATAACAGGACGTTGCATTTCGAAACGCTCACGCGTTTTTGAATACCAGTCACCGCCCAATTTACCAATTGTGCTCAAAAAGTGTGGCGCAATTTGTCCATCTACCACTACTGATTCATCAACAAATATATTTACCACATCCAGCAACATCATATGCCCTCCCATGGGCAAGGATGAAACCTCAAGCACCTCACGCAACCTGCATTCGAACCTCACTCTTGCAGCCTTAACACTATCCGGTTTCACCGAATGGCTCTTGTCGCGCTCTATGCCCAAAACCGAGAATTCGCTGATCTCCGGGGGATAATCACCACAAGTTTCATTCATTATTGCGGCAAGGTCTTCACTGACAATATTAACCACACATTCCGCGGTAGCGCGCAAATTAGCCAGAGTGTCCTTGGTGACTCGATCGCGAGGATTAACCTGAGTAACAATAAGCACTGGTGGATTACAACTCGCTACAGTAAAAAAGGAGTAGGGCGCAAGATTGTGAACGCCAGATTTGCTCAGGCTGCTTATCCAAGCAATAGGTCGAGGAGTAATGCTGCCCACCATAAGTCGGTAACATTCAAGTGTGTCTATCAAAAGCGGGTCAAAATTCATAATGTCGTAGGTGGTCATGAAAATGCGACCTTAACTCACACTTGAGAGGAATCCAACTTTTTCCTAAACGTTACAACATAACACTTGCAGCATGATCTGAACTTTATTAGATTACAGCCCATGTTTACGTCTATCCGCCAATCATCTGGAAAACTTCGCCTGTGGTTACTTGCCGCAGCTGCGATTCTATTCCTTACGTCGGTGCTGGAAGCAGGCCATGCCCATGGCGTTGTTACGGCGGCGGACGACAATTGTATTCTCTGCCAACACTCTGTTGCGCTGGATAAAGTCCTTAACAGCGCCATCTCGATTGTTATTACTCTTCTGCTGGCGGTTTTAGTCTTAAGCCATACTGAAGCTTTCATCGCCTGTTCTACGATTCATTCTGCCCACATACGCGCCCCACCTGTTCAACTCCACAGCCGTTAGTACTTGAAATTTTTTTAGTCGCACCTGATGAGATGCGGCTGTATTTCTTTGTGGAGTTTTTATGCGTTTTTTTCCGAAACACTACCTTGCAGTAGTTATTGCTGCTGCCTGTCCTTTTGCTATTGCTGATGTCATTGATGTGGATGAAGTTGTCGTTACTGCATCGCCTCTTGCTAAAAATATCGAAGCTGTTAATAAACCCGTTAATCTTCTCGGCGGAGACGATTTAAAAAATGCGTCGTCCGCAACTCTGGGTGAAACCCTCAACGGACAATTGGGTGTGAGCTCTGCCAGCTTTGGTCCTGGTGTTGGTTTACCAATTATTCGCGGACAAAGTGATAATCGCGTCAAAGTGATGCAAGACAGCGTGGGCTCCATGGATGCGTCCGCCGCGAGCCCAGATCATGCGGTCACCCTGGAACCTCTCCTCGCTAATAAAATTGAAGTGTTGCGTGGTCCGGCAGCTTTACGCTATGGAAGCGGCGCAATTGGCGGTGTGGTCAATGTGTTGGATAACCGTATTCCCAATGAGCTGCCAGACGAGCTTAAGGGTGGTGTTGAATTACGTAATGCCAGTGTTAATGATGAAACTGTTGGTGTTGCCAGCCTTGACGCAGCGGCTGGCAATTTTGCTTTTCACATCGACGGAGTAAAACGCGATAGCAATGATATGGAGATTCCCGGCTTTGCCAGAAAAGAAGACGCTGAAAAAAGTCCTTCCGATATCAACAATGCAGCTAAAGGTTTTGTGCCCAACACAGATGCAGAATCCAAAAGCGGAACCTTTGGAGTCTCTTATATTAACGACCAGGATTTCATCGGCATCAGTGTTAATAAGCTCGATAACAATTACGGCGTCCCACCTGATGGTGATGAGCTGGTGCGAATCGATATGCATCAAACTCGTTATGATTTGAAAGGGGAAATTAACAATCCTTTTGACAGCCTTCAAAAAATTTCCGCGCATATTGGTCATGCCGATTATGAGCACACCGAGATGGAAAATGGTGAGCCAGGCACGAAATTTACTAACAATGCCTATGAAGGTCGCGTCGAATTCATTCACAATCCTTTTGAAATATTTAATCAAACCTGGAATGGCGCACTGGGTATTCAGTTGGCGAAAAGCACATTTGCAGCTATTGGCGAAGAGGCTTTTATTCCCAAGTCGGACATTCGTAATGCAGGAATTTTTATTGTGGAAGAAACAAAACACAATAACTGGACTTATGAATTGGGTGCCCGAGCCGACTCCCAAAAAATCACACCTGACGCTGACCTGAGTATATCCAACGGATCATCTATTCATCATGAAACTATTAATTTATCCGCTGCCACTACCTGGCATTTTACCCAGGATCAACAACTCAGCCTGGGTGTTGCACAATCAAAGCGGGCACCTAGCCTCGAGGAATTATTAGCAAATGGCCCACACCCCGCAACGGGTAGTTATTTAATAGGAGATGAAAATCTTAACGAGGAAATCAGTAATAATATTGAATTGGGCTATCACTGGCATCACGATAATTTTCAATTTTCGACCAATATTTTCTATAACCACATAAAAGATTTTATCTATGCCAAAAATCTGAATGAAATTATTGATAACCTAGATGCTTATGTATATACCCAAGCAAAGGCGACATTCAAAGGTTTTGAAACAGAACTGAAAATTCCCTTTGCACAATTTTGGAATCTCCGCTTGTTCACCGACCAAGTGCGCGCTACTCTCGATGAAGGCGGTGACTTACCACGCATTACTCCTGAGCGAATCGGTGCATCGCTGGATGTTGAATTCAACCAATGGAGCGCAAATCTAAGCGCAACACATTCAGCAAAACAAAATCATCCCGGCGATAATGAAGCGGCGACTGATTCTTACAATCGAATAGATGCACGGGTCGATTACACCTTTAAATATGGAGGCACTGATTACACTTTATTTTTGAAAGCTAATAATGTAACCAACGAAGAAATTCGACCCGCGACTTGTTCATTGGGCGATCTACACCGGTAGCCAGTACGCATAATCATGTTTGGGGGGTGTTAAAATTTTTAAAAAAAAAAACGCCGATGAGTTCATCGGCGTTTTTGGTTTTGAAAAGTTATTGCAATTTTAACAATTTCGCTTTGGCCCGCTCACCTGCTTCACCGCCGCCGGACACAACCTGCTGGTAATAAGCTGCCGCTGTATTTTTGTCGCCTTTGGTAAGCGCAATGTCGCCCAATTGTTCACTCGCTTCTTGCGTTGGGAGTAATCGTTGGCTCGCTACCAGATCGCGTTCCGCCAAACTACTATTACCGAGTTCTTTATAAGCCATGCCGCGATAAATATAAGGCCGGAAGAAATTTGGATTTGCTGCAATGGATTTATCCAACGCAGGAATCGCTTCTTTATTTTTATCTTGCTGAAGCAAAAGCTGACCTTTTAATTCCCAGAACAAATTTTCACGCGGCTGCTGTTGAATGGAACTATCTACCAGCGAAAGCGCTTTGTCGTATTGTTTTGCTTTCGCTGATTTCATTGCCTCCTGATAATTTTTATAAGCATCTTTATCTTGTCTTAACTGGTTCAACGCGCGCTGGAAAGCTTCTTTATTGCGCGCCCCTCCTTTGGGATACTTCGCAACTTCCGCTCTATTGGCAACTACACGGTCCTGGGATGCAGGATGACTTGCGAATAAACCCTCAATCCAGCCAGGCTCTTTGTTGTCCTTCATACGCACAAATAATTCCTGCAATTCAACTGCAGCTTGCGGATCATAACCGGCCTTTACCATGTACTTAATACCGTAGATGTCGGCTTGCGATTCATGATCGCGGGAGTATTTTGAATTCCACGCCGTGGCTCCAACCGCAAGAGCTCCAACGGCGAGACCACCGTATTCAGGCTTTTTAGTCGCTACAGCAACACCGGCTATCAAGGCACCCGCACCTACTACCATCTGCTGGGATTTTGCACTCGCTCCGTGGCGTGCGGCAGCATGGACAATTTCATGCCCCATCACGGCCGCCAATTGGGCTTCATCTTCCAGCTGTATTAATAAGCCGCGGTTGATGGCTAACTTGCCACCAGGCATAGCCCATGCATTGGGAACATCATTATTAAGTACCACGAATTCATAGGGCAGGTTGGGTAAATCACTCACCGCAGCGAGCTTTTTACTCACTTGTGACACGTAAGCCGTCAGCCTTGGGTCAACAACATATTGACCGCCCTGGGCCTGCTGGCTCGGTACGTAGTTTTGTTTACCTGTTTCAATATCCTGTGCTACTGAATCAAATATCATCTCTTTCTTGCCGGTCACAGGATTTACCGCACAACCTACAAGGTTCATTGCTAGAAATAAGCCGATACATAGCCGTATAAAGTGGTTCATGGTTCCCCCCATATTGAGTACTTAACTCGGATATAATGCCACACATCTACAGCGAAACTAAGTTACCTAACCGACCTATTCCCGATCAGTGCAATCAATCTGTGTCGATCTATGCAATATTGTCGGATGATCAAGAGACCCACGATGAAAGCTTTACAAGTTATTGAACTCTTTGCCGGTTTGGGCGCAAACGGCAAACCTACAGTAGAAAAAATGCATGTGCGCGAATTGGAATCCGGCCAACTGCAGTTGGTAAAATCTCCCGCGTTTGTGAAAGGATTGGCCAGCGGTGATGTAATCCGTTGCGATGTACCTAATCAGGAATTCGAAATAGTACAGCGCAGCGGTAACCTAAGCTTGCGAGTCTTTAGTCGCGATGATATTACGTCTCTCGCCGATACTCTCACTCCTGAAATAGAAAAACTGGGCGGCGATCTTGATGTAGAAACACCTCGCATGCTCGTCTACTCCATACATGTAAGTTGTGGTTTCACCGTAATTGAAGATCTGCTGAATCAAGCCGTTGGCAATGATGGCAAAAGTGCCTGGATGTATGGGAATGTCTATGATCCGATTGATGGACAAACTCCTTTGAATTGGTGGCAAGAAGTTTTGAAGCCTGAATAGTTTTTACATTTATTTATTGAATACACAAGTATGTTGTTATTGATTTCCCCCGCCAAAACGCTCGACTTTGATTCACCCGCACCCACTACAGAATTCACGCAAGCAACTTTTCTTAAGGAATCCAAACAGCTTATCAACGAATTGCGAGCACTATCGCCTGAAGATATTTCTGCACTGATGACCATTAGTGAAAAATTGGGAATACTTAATTTCGAACGCTTCGCGCGCTGGAAAACACCCTTTAAAACCATCAATGCCAAGCAAGCGTTATTTGCTTTCCAAGGCGATGTTTACACGGGCATGCAAGCAGATACATTTTCGGCGGACGACATTTTATTTGCGCAGCAACATCTGCGTATTTTGTCGGGACTTTATGGTTTATTGCGCCCACTGGATTTAATACAAGCCTATCGGCTGGAGATGGGAACCGGTTTTACAAATTCGCGCGGTAAAAATCTTTACGCATTCTGGGGTGATAGCATAACCAAAGCACTGAATAAACAATTAAAAGAAATCAATGCATCAACGATTGTTAACCTGGCATCACACGAATATTTTAGCGCAGTCAAATCTGAATTATTGAATGCAAAAATTATTACACCTATCTTCAAAGATAAAAAAAATGACGATTACAAAATCATTAGTTTTTTTGCCAAAAAAGCGCGGGGAATGATGAGTGCTTATATTATTCAGCACCGCCTCAATAACCCCGAATCCATCAAAAGCTTTGACACTGGGGGTTACCGCTTTAGGGCTGATATGTCTAGCGATTCGGACTGGGTATTCACAAGAGAATAAATGTAACCGATGCAAATCCCAAAAAAGATCACAAGTACGCCTTTATATACCACAAACATCAACTAAGCTTTGTTAATTAAAAAAATCATTCTTAGAAGCTGGTTGCATTACGAGCCTTGGAACTCTAGAGTTTTACCTTAATTTTTAAGCATTACATTCTCCTACTAAGCGTAAGCACTTTATAAAAAAACCAGGAAGAATATGACCATAAACAACCATTTTTTGTTGCATGCAGTGGGATCTATGAGCCAAGTAGCTCCCATTTCTTATCGTCGTA
This sequence comes from uncultured Gammaproteobacteria bacterium, assembly GCA_966096785.1. GTDB lineage: Bacteria > Pseudomonadota > Gammaproteobacteria > Pseudomonadales > Cellvibrionaceae > Cellvibrio. Next base: position 6,724 of record CBHTVU010000021.1, read on the forward strand.
TTTTCAATGGTTATGGTATCTACCACCAAGGTGTACAGTTCGCGATTATCGTGCATGACCGGCTTTATTTTCGCGCCGACGAACATTCTCGGGATCTTTACATCGCAAAACGCATGAGCGCTTTTTTACCTGCTAGCATTTCCACTGATGATTCAAACTTTTTTCAATTGCCTGACGAGGTATTGTCGCAGCCGGCAGAATTGATTTTCTGGATGCGTATTGCGGTGGAGGCTGCACAGGGCAGTTACACGCTGGAAGATGAAGCCCCACCGCTTAGCCTGCCAGCTCGACAACTCAAACTCCGCTAGAGATCTCGTTTATTACACAAGAGGCAATTTTTATAATTTGAGCTAGGCTGAAGAAATAACAATATGGACTCAGCTCATGGCTTTAAAAGTTTTGGTTGCCGATGACGCGACCTTTATACGCGATATGATTAAAAAGCAGTTGCGCGATCGCATTCCCGGCGTCGAAATTTTTGATGCCAATGATGGTGCCCGTGCGCTTGCCCTATTCAAACAAAACGACATTGATATTATTTTGTCAGATTGGGAAATGCCAATTATGACGGGTGAGGAATTGCTCCGTAATATACGAGCAACATCAGGTGGCGAAAAGATTCCTTTTGTAATGATCAGTAGCCGCGGCGATCGCGATCACATCATAAAAGCAATTCACTCCGGCGTTTCAGATTACCTCAGCAAACCTTTCACCCCGGAAGAGTTGTTAAAAAAAGTTTATAAACAGCTCAAAGCCATTGGCAAATTACCTGTCGCCGCTGCACCGCGTGCAGCAACTCAAGGAATTGCTGCAGCTTCGGTAGATGTGCTTATGGGTGGCGCACGACCGGACGTAACGGAAAGAGTTCCGCCAAGTTCCAGTGCATCACTATTGACGGGTTCAACACCACTTTTAACTAAAACCAAGCCCTCACCCATCACAACCACAAAGCCTGCAACCAAGACCCAGGCAAATTTGCGCTTCGCCAATAACCGTACATTCACCTGCGTAATTCGCGAAATGTCATTACAGTTTGTAAATTGTAGCCTGCACCGCACCGACAACCTACCCGGACTATTTGAACAAGCAGTTGTCGATATAGATATGGGACAAGAAAATGGGCTGGCGAGAATCAATGGCTATGTACACAGCATTGCGGCAGGTGAAAATAGAGCGGACTCCGACACCGTTAAATTAGTTATCCGCTTTGTCGATAATGACGCAGATAAATTCGAAGTGATATCAAAATTCATAGCTAAGCTTTAATTAACATTTCACCAACAAACATTAAAAACATCTCTGTCCAATTCGCTAAAATCTAACACCCTTGTCACTAAAAGCTTCTTATCTACCCTACAACCCGCTTATTTTCCCAATACTTAAATCAGACTAGCCACCAGGCTTCCAGAGCCAAAAATTCTTGGGGCATATTTAAAGCTTCCAATACAACACGGAATCGCTATTTCTGAAATTTCTTCGAATGGCAAGCCTCCACATGAAAGCGCTGCTTCGATAAATGGGTTTAAATACGCAGGATACAGGGTGTACTTTGTTCGCTGAGCATTTCCATTTCACATCTGTTATTCAAGTGCTCACACTTATTATTTCGCTTTAACATTGATAAAGAATTAGCATCCTCACACTATCAGCAGATTGTTTGCGCTAACAAATAAATCTATTTCAAAACTGCCTAATAGCTCATTGAAAAAAATCAAAATTTTGAATGTGACTATGATAGATTAGCGGAATAGGGTTAGTGCAGGTAAGTGAAGTATTAGGTTACTTGCGCTTAAACATACATCAGGTGCACTTTGGCGTTGCGCTTAAAGCAGCCTGGAATATTATTTATTTTTACGCTACTTTAAGATTATCATTAGGTTTAAATTTGATCTGCACGCCATATCACCAATATCAATCGCGTCGGCCACATTTATATCCAAACAAATATAAGATTATTACAACCAAAATGTTAACAAAACTAAACGTTAAATAGGATGTTAAGTTGAAATCCAAAATTCCACTTTGTTTTTACCCGACACAGATCGTATTTGTTGATGATAATGCCGATTTTCTGGCAACACTTTCTATGGCTTTTTCTAAGCAATTTAACGTAAAGTTATTTAGCGACACAGCCTTAGCACTTAATTATATAAATGATCACCAGCGCGACAGCGAACTAATTGAAAAAAATGAAAAGCCAAAACCGCAAGGTGAGTCAGAAGTTTGGGTGAAGCAAGTTCTCACCCGCCAAAATTTGAAACGTTTTGATGAGTTGCGTATTAAAGAAGTTTCTGTATTAGTTGTGGATTATTCAATGCCATCCATGAATGGCATTGAATTCTGCGAAAAAGTAAAAAACCCTTCTATCAAAAAAATTCTTTTGACTGGTTATGCCACCTCTACCGATGCGGTAAACGCATTCAACAACAATACTATTCATTATTATTTGAAAAAGAATGATGAAAATATGCTTCAGCAACTTGAAGCAACTATTCTCCAATTACAACATGCGTATTTCAATGAACTATCGAGCAGTATAAAAGCTGAGGCTATAGATAGCGGAACACCTTTTTTTGCCGATCCGCAGCTTGCAAGATATTTTCAAACAACGTGCGAATCACTAGGCGTAACAGAATATTATTATCTCACCAACCCTTCACGTTTCGCGTTGCGCACTCACAGCCAGAATAAATTTTTGTGTGTGATTTATACTGAAGAAGATATTGCAGAGCATGTGCAGGTACTCATCGAAGAAAATGCACCACAAGAACTTCGCTCTGCGCTGAACTCCCGCGAATTTATTCCCTACTTTCAGTCTGCCGATGGATTTTATGAACCCACCATTGTGAATCCCATGACGCAAATTTATCCAGCCACTCACATTCAGGGACAAGTTAATTATTACTGTGCAATTATTGCAGACCAACCAGAAACTGTTACATCCACCATCAAAACACGCACTAGTTTATTCCATTAAACTATCGGATTAACCGTGTGTTCCAACCTGACTTGAAGCACAAGGTGAAAGTATATTCAACTTGTTGCGATTCACAATTAACACACCCCCGAAGACCGCATCACGTTTCAAGAAAACGTCAAACCAATCTAAATGCATAAAAATCCTCTCCATAATTACGTAGGTAGGCCGCAACAGAAAAGAAAAAATAAGGCAAATACAGCTTCGTTTTTTTAGCGCCGATGGGAAAGGATGGGGGTGAAGTCAAGAGACGGGGGGACTAACCAGGGCGACTTTATAAAATAATTTATGGCCAACCAAGAAACTATTGTAGAGATGAATTAATTTCTCTTTGCCAAGTTGTAAAAGTAGTTTGCTGTTGAACGCAAACTACTTTTACAACCAGCCTGAGTGGAAACTGGTCAATCAGCAGATTAAACAAAACCTCTGTTTTTAGAGATTATGCATAATCTCTAAATAGCTTCCGGAAGGCGCTGGGGGATAAACCAGTCCAGCGTTTGAAGGCGTTTGTAAAACTGGTTCTATCAGAGAAGTACAGAGCTCTGGAAACAAGATCTACACTCATACCATCGTTGATCAAATATTTGATCGCGTAGTGAAAACGGACATCATCACGTAGCTGGGCAAAATTGGTATCTTGCTCCTGCAAACGACGCTGTAATGTACGCTTGGTTAATCCTATATCTGCTGCAATTTGTTCAACGGACAAATCGGCATGACCCACACGCAAATGTAGCGCGTTGACCACACGACGAGACACCCCTTCACAATGAGGAATTCTTGCTAGAGATAAATACTCTTCGTAAGAACGAATATACAACTGACTAAACTCACCATCAGTAATGGTGTTGTCGTTATTGTAATTGCGTTGTAGCTGAATCATCTAAGCCGCTCCTTACGCGATTAGGCATTATGTATTTGAAGTTAATTAGAGATGTCCCTTTTTATTGATACCATATCATAAGAAACTCCTCGTCCTGTAAAAGACTATATCACAATCAATATCAATGAATATTACTGATAATGCACTGAGGTGAACAAAGTGGCGCATAAACACTCATGACTTTATATCTTTTTCTTCTTTGACTATAGCAGTGGAATTTTTAATAACTATATGTGAAAAGTCTTTATAAAAAACCGAAATTTTTATTCTAATTACCATGAACATTTTTTCTAGCTTTCACAACTTAATGGAAAAATTCTGTTGGCAAAAATTGTCCGTTTAAAAATATCGATGAACAAAATAAAATTTTCTATACGCAGCTAAATGTGGTGGAAATTCCGGGCCAAATATTGCTGTGGCGCATAAATTAACATTAATGGCGGATTATTTCCTGTAACTAAAATTGCGCCTATTCGAAAAAGAAAAAAGAAGCTGCGATTGGAAAAGCCGCACCCAACTTCATCAACATGAAGAGGATTAACTATTAGCAGCCTCAATCTCTTCACTAACCGTCAACCAGTCTTCCTCCGCTTCACCCAACTCCTGCTGTAATTTGGCTTGCTCCAGAAGCAACCGCTGTAAATTAGCTTTGTTCTTATCGTCGTAAATGCTGCTATCACCTAATTGGTTTTCAATATCGGCTAATTTGATTTGCAGCTTTTCCATTTTCGCTTCAAGATTTTTTAATTTGTTTGTGAGAGGTTTTAACTGTTGTCGTTGTGCAGCAGACTGCTGACGCTGAGCTTTCTTATCAATTTTATTATCATTAATATCTGAGGAATATTTTTCTTCCAGCTCAACCTGAGCTTGGCGTTGCTGCAATAACCATTTGTAATAATCGGCCAGATCGCCATCAAACTCCGAGACTTTTCCATCGGCAACCAATAGAAATTCATTGACTGTATTGCGCAACAGATGACGGTCATGCGAAACAATAATGACGGCGCCTTCAAAATCCTGCAACGCCATAGTAAGAGCTTGGCGCATTTCTAAATCTAAATGGTTCGTGGGTTCGTCGAGCAATAGGACATTTGGTTTTTCCCACGCAATAATCGCGAGCGCCAAACGCGCTTTTTCTCCACCAGAAAAATGTGTGATGGGTTCAAATGCGCGATCGCCGTGGAAATCAAAACTGCCAAGAAAGTCGCGAATTTCTTGCTCACGTGCGGCGGGACTTAAGCGTTGAATATGCAAAGCAGCTGACGCATTTATATCCAGTGACTCTAATTGGTGTTGTGCGAAATAGCCCAACTTAAAATGTTCGCCATTGGTTCGCTCGCCTTTTATCAAAGGCAGTGAACCTGCAAGTGTTTTTACCAAACTGGATTTTCCAGCACCGTTTGGGCCAAGCAAACCAATACGTGTTTCGGCGCGAATTGCTAAATTAACATTTCCTAAAATTCGCTTATCGCCGTAGCCAATATCAGCTTGTGAAATGTTGACTAAAGGTACAGATATTTTTTCTGAACACTTGAAGGTAAATGTGAAAGGTGAATCCACGTGCGCGGCGGAAATTTTTTCCATGCGCTCCAGCTCTTTAATACGGCTTTGCGCCTGGCGCGCTTTAGTTGCCTGAGCACGAAAACGACGAATATAATTTTCAACATGCGCTATGCGCTCTTGTTGCTTTTCATAACTGGCTTGTTGCTGCGCTAATTTTTCAGCGCGCTGACGTTCGAACGCAGAATAATTTCCGCTGTAATTGTCGAGCTTTTGTCGCTCAATATTCACGATACGATCAACAATATTGTCCAGAAAATCGCGATCGTGAGAAATAATAATTAGCGTGCCTGCATAACGCTTGAGCCACTCTTCAAGCCATAGCGTTGCATCTAAATCCAAATGGTTGGTCGGTTCATCGAGCAGCAATAAATCTGACGGGCACATTAACGCCTGCGCGAGATTCAAACGTATCCGCCAGCCACCGGAAAAATCTGCGACAGGTCGATTGGCATCTGTTGCGAGGAAACCCAAACCATTAAGCAATTGCTGTGCTCGCGAAGGCGCTGAATAAGCATGGATGTTTTCCATCTCACCGTATAATTTTGCGAGCCTCTCGCCGTTATTGAGGGGGCCATCTTGCTCACGACTGATTTCATGCTCAAGCCGGCGCAATTCATTATCGCCGTCTAATACATAATCCAATGCACTGCGCTTAGTGTGGCCAACTTCCTGAGCCATATGTGCCAGGCGCCATTGCTTGGGAACATCTAGCGAACCAGTATCGCTAGCAAGCTTTCCCAATAACATTTGGAACAATGTCGATTTACCGCAACCATTAGCGCCAATCAAGCCTACTTTTTGGCCCGGGTAAATAGTGAGGTCAGCGGATTCCAATAGAAATTTAGGGCCGCGCTGGAGTGATATATTTTGTAATTGAATCATGGCGCGCATTCTAGCAGACTGTATGCGCGCGAATAAGCCTAAAATCTCTAACGCGCTACCATTTCTAATCCATCTTATTGTTGTGGAGCTTATGGACGCATCTGAGGCAAAAGAATCACTGTGGAGCTTTGCGCTGGCTTTTTACGCCAGACCAGCTGTAGCCGAAACCTGCTTACTATTACAAGATCAGCACAGTGCGAATGTGTGCATGTTGATTGGCTTACACTGGTTAGACGCTAGAGGATGTATTTTATCCGCAGAAGATCTGAAAGATTTATCTGCACACACCTTCAAATGGAATAGCGAAATCATTGAACCGCTACGAAGCTTGCGGCGCGCATTAAAGCAACCTTTTGAAAAGTACGCGGTAGACGAACTCCAGGAGCAGTTGCGCAATTCAATTAAACAAGCGGAATTATTAGCAGAAAAAAAATTGTTAATGGAGATTGAGAGCTGGTCAATAAAAATTGCTGCATCTGGCAACTCTCCACAGCACCCAAATCTAACAAGATATTTAAAAAATTTGGGATTGGATAAAAATTTTATTGATTCGATTACGCAAAAATTAACAAGCCATTAATTCCACTCCCGATAAAACGGGAGTGGAATTAGCATGAACTATTCTGCTACATCTTGTTTTGGACTTTCTACATCCGCATTAACTTGGTTGGATTCTGTATCCACAGCTGCTTCCACATTTGAAACAGATGCTTCCGCAACGTCTACCGATGTTTCAACTGATTCAGATGCTATTGTATCAATCCCATCTGGAACGGAAGTTTCCAAGGTTGGCGTAACGTCTTTTTCTGGTTCAGGAACAGCTTTTTTTACAGGTGCTTTTTTCGCAACCGTTTTTTTAGCGGGGGATTGTTTATCCGAAGCTTTTTTTGCTGAAGGCTTTTTAGCAGACGGCTTTACTTCTTCCGCGGGTGCTACAGCTGCTGACTCGACTGGTTTATTTTTTTCAATTTTTTTACTTACTTTGGAAGCTTTTTTTGCGCTTTTTTTATCTTCCTTTAAAACATCTTTTTCCGCACGAGTCAGTTTAATCTTTTTACCCAATTTTTTACCAGCAAGAACTTTACCCACTTTTTTAGCAAATTTTTCTGATAGCTTTTTCTGCTCTTTCAGCGCTTCATAAACATCAAGCGCAGTAGTGAGTTTAATTTCTATCTCTTCTGCATTAGCTTGGGCGGTTAATAGACGATTTTGCGCCGCCACTGTATTGCTGCCTTTTGCAACCAAATCCCGGACTTTTATGCGCGCCTGCTCTGCTGCCTTTTGTGCAGTGAGATAGGCTTTTTCAGCGGTGGAAAATTGTTGTGCACGAGCCTGCTCGAGCTGTGCGGTAACTTTAGCAATTTGCTGTTCGATATCAGCAATGGACGTGCTGCTAGTAGCCATGATGGTTTCCTTTGAAACTAAATTATTAGTGAATAGTAACGGATTAGTGTAGTGCGGTGGACCCAAAATGTGTATTACAACCCGGTGACAATTTAGATGCCTATTGGCAAACTCGTAAGTCTGCTGGTCAAGGTTTATTACTATGGGTGGTATAGTGGATTTTCAAGAACTAAATGAAAACACTATGGTCACATGGCGTCGGTTCACTATAATTGTCCGCCAAATTGATCGGGCCACACTAAAAAATGGGCAAAATACCGCACAATTTTAATGTTTTGGTATACCATTGGCGCCCGTTAGGGCTGTAACACCGGTGATATTTCTGCAGGTTGCCCATCACGCGCTTGGCTTAGCTTGTCTGGGCAAATTTGAGCCAACATCCTTTTTAAAAATGTAATCCACTAAGGTGCAAAATGATTAATAAGAAATTAGCAATAATTGGTTTGATGGCCTCTGCAGCCTTGGTTGCTGGCTGTAAAGAAGATGCCAAGAAACAAGATGACAGCACTAAGCTCCAAACTTTGGAACAAAAAGCTAGTTACATCATCGGTCAAAACATGGGCAAACAATTCAAGCAAAGCGATTTCAACGTAGATACTGATTCGTTTGTATTGGCCATCAATGACATTAAAGGCGGTACTGCAGCACGTATTTCTGATGAAGATGCGCAGAAGATCATGCAAGAACTGACCGATGGTTTGAAAAAGAAACAAGAAGAGAAAGCCAAGCAGTTGAGCGAAACCAACAAAGCAGCCGGCGATAAATTCCTTGCTGAAAACAAGACCAAAGAAGGTGTTCAAACTACTGCCAGTGGTTTGCAATACAAAATTATTACCGCTGGTAATGGTGTAAAACCAAAAGCAACTGATACTGTAAAAGTTCACTACGCTGGTAAGTTGCTAGATGGTACTGAGTTCGACAGTTCAATCAAGCGTGGCGAACCTGTTGAGTTCCCGGTAAATGGCGTAATTCCTGGATGGGTTGAGGCTCTGCAATTGATGCCACAAGGTTCCAAGTGGGAAATCTACATTCCATCTAATTTGGCTTACGGTGATGCAGGCCAAGGTCCAACCATTCCACCAGCTTCGACATTGATTTTCACTGTTGAATTGTTAGAAGTTAAAGCAGCTCCAGAACCAGCCCCTGCTGCACCAGCAGCAAAACCAGCTAAAAAATAAGCTGCGCACTAAATGAGTTGAGAATATTCAACGCATAAAAAAACCCGCTTCGGCGGGTTTTTTTATTGATGGCATGTTGGGAACAGCAATTAACCGTTTACCAAATCCTTGTGAGATGTATGTAATACAGAAATCATACGGTCTTCCGCACTAAAACGGATTTCAAGGGTTTCACCGAGATTTGAAAGATCTTGATCGAGGCTGCTTAGGTCGTCAGTTTCAAGATACTTGTCATTAAAATCGAGCAGCTTTTCAGTCGTGTTATCCACTACAGTGAAGAGACGACCAGCTTCATGTAACGCATCTTCGTCATCAAATTCCCGACCTTCTTTAATAAGCTGATCATAAATTTCAAAATGTCCCGCTGACACGTAGTCAACCAGAATTTGGCAAAAATGACGCAGCTTATCACCACGTGCAGCATCATTTGTTTGATCTGTGCCGCCTATATCGCAGTACTGTACCAGCATGTCTTGGCGTTCTTGTAACCAGCGATCGATGATAATACTTACACCGCCCCAGCGTTCTTTTGCGTTTTGACAATTTTCTAACATGCTTGGTTTCCTGATTACTACTGGTTATCGGGTTAGGGTAGCGTGTTGCCAGAGGGCAGCCGTACTTACCCACAGATCAATTGAATGACATTGCCAAAATGCGACAAGTCTTGTCGACACAATAGGTCATCTTGTCGAGGGCTTCAACTGGCTTTTTGATTTTTTAGACCGCGAACCAATTGCCAGACGTTGATAAATGCGAAACCCACAAATGCAATAAGTGACCATTTTGGCAAGCTTAAGCCCAAAACTTTATCGACGTGAGCACAGGTACCATCCCCTTGGAGCAAGAGTTTCATAGCTTCCAAGAAAGGAAAAACTTCAAACATGTAAGCTAGACCGGGGCCACAGGCTGGCACTTGATCTTCAGGAAGACTTTGCAGCCAAACCTGATGTTGCGCAAAGTAACCGCCTCCAATTGCTGCCAATAAACCCAATACGGCATAAACACAAATGCCTTTGCTCTTAGGATTATGAATCGCGGCAATGAGCCCTAAAATACCAATAAGGTCAAAGAAAGCGCGCTGGGTAATACATAGCGGGCAGGGTTCCAATTTCATGACATGCTCCATATAGACACCACACAAAATGGTGAAAACACCGCCTAAAAATAGCAAAACGTTGGTTTGGCGAATCGATGGAATCATGTTGGCCTCTATAGTCCGGTTGGGGCGCTTATAGTAAGCAAAAAGACGATAAGAGAGCCAGATGTTTGCGACAAATCGTCTATGCTGTAGATAAACGTCGCTACAGCTTTACTGGCTGTGACAGTCCTAATAGCCGACTAGATTATCTGTCAGGAGTTTTCATGAAGTTGGTGTGTAAATTCGGCTTGACCTTTAGCCTATTGATAGCGTTTTCCGCCTTTGCTAGCGGTGGCGGGGATTCATTTAAAGAGGGCGTAAACTACATCGCGATTAAACCTCCTCTCGTAGTTAATTATGGAGGGCCTGGCCGCGTTAAATATATAAAGGCCGAACTCTCCCTGCGCACTGAGGATATACACAACGCGCAGGAAGTAACCCATCACATGCCGCTGATTCGCGATACCTTGATTATGCTTATTAGCAGCGTGACCGATGAACAAATGGCCAGCGGCGAAGGTAAGGAAAAAATGCGCCTTGAAGCCCTCGCAAAAATAAATGAAGCACTGGAAAACGCGACTCATCCTGTCAGTGCGCACGAAGAAGAAAAGAAACCAACGAAAGAAGAACATAAAAAAACGACTAAAGCCAAAACTAAAAAAGAAGAAAAATCAGAGCATGATGAGGACGAAGAAAAAAAAGAGGAACACAAGGGGCCTCCAGTGAGCGATTTACTATTTGATAATTTGGTTGTGCAAAAATAACTACGAAAATAAAAAGGGCCTTTCGGCCCTTTTTATTTTTCAACCCTTGATAAATTTACTTCTTAAGCGCATGGGTTTAGCGAGGTAAATGTTGCGGTAATAATCTGTTCAACACTTCAGCAATGTAACCCAGAAATAAGGTTCCCATACTTGAACGATAATAATGTGGGTCGCGATTACCAATTGCCAACAACCCAAATGCATTCCCGTGGATTAAAGGCACAGTGGCTACAGAACCTATTTCATCTGCATATTTACCGAAAATAAATTGCATTTCTTTTTTTCCCAGAGTACCGCAAATAGCGCGATTACTTTTGAGGATGGTGCCGATGTTATCGCGAGCAGCTGCGAGGGATACAACATGCGCCTGACTGCTGGGAATTTTGTCGATATTGCCAAAGAAAAATAAGCTGGTGTACTGGATACCAAACTCTTTATCAAAACAATAATACAGTGAGTCAACTATATCGCCCATATCCTGGCCTTCCAGCAAGGTAAGAATAAGGCGCTTGGTTTTATCAAACAGTTTATCGTTTTCGCGAGCATTATCTAATAACTTACTCAAGCGATGACGCATATCCATATTGCGTTCACGCAATACCGAGATTTGACGTTCAATTAACGAAACCGCACCACCGCTTTCGTGTGGCAATGAAAGTTCCGCAAGCAGATCAGGATAAGCCTCAAAAAAATGTCGGTTGTCTTGTAAAAACGCTGCCACTTGTTCTGGCTCTAAGGGATCAGCAAGTGTCTTTTTATTATCGGTCATTGCTCTTTCACCTAATTAAAAATATCAACTGATGTACGCAGAACTATTTTTGAAGTATTAAATATTCACTTGGCCGTGAAATACAGTAGTTGCAGGGCCTGTCATAATTACCGGGAAACCTTCACCAGCCCATGTAATATGCAAACTACCGCCCGGCAAATTTACTTTCACACTTTCACTTAATAAATTGCGCAAGCGGCCTGCAACAACGGCTGCACAAGCGCCAGTGCCGCACGCGAGAGTTTCACCCGCGCTGCGTTCAAAGACACGTAAATCAATTTCTTCAGCAGAAATTTTTTGCATAAAACCAACATTCACGCGTTGTGGAAAACGTAGATGATGTTCAATACGCGGCCCGAGAGTTTCAACGGGGGCTTTGCTCACGCTATCTACCAATAAAACAGCATGAGGATTACCCATAGACACCGAAGAAATTTCAAAACGTTCACCATCGACATCCAGCATGTAAGTTGCGGCTTTTGAATCAGCAACAAAAGGAATTTCCTGCGGGATCAACCGCGGAATACCCATATCGACCATGACTTCGCCTTTATCGGTGATCTGCAGTTCCATCAAACCGCCAGCGGTTTCAACTTTAATTTTGCGTTTGCCGGTGAGCCTGCGTTCGCGCACAAATACAGCGAAACAGCGCGCGCCATTACCGCAATTTTCTACTTCTGAACCATCGCAATTAAAAATACGGTAACGAAAATCCACATCAGGATTCTCGGGATGTTCAACCAATAGAAGTTGATCACACCCAATACCAAAATGGCGATCAGATAAGTGACGAATTTTTTCTGGCGTTAAACGCACACTTTGGCTAATCCCATCAATCACGATGAAATCATTACCAAGACCGTGCATTTTGCTAAAACGTAAACGCATTTCTAATTTCTCTATTAAAATCTTTTCTACAATCTTAATGAATCGTCATCCCCGCGAAGGCGGAGATCTACAGGCTGGCGCACCAGCTCTTAAAACATGGATACCCGCCTTCGCGGGTATGACGATAATTCTCCGATTTTATTCCGGAATCACCGCTTCGCCACGCAACATATCGTCGATGGTTTCGCGTGCACGCACCAAGTGTATTTGGTCACCATCCACAATCACTTCGGCAGCACGACCGCGCGTGTTGTAATTGGAGCTCATGCTAAAACCGTAGGCACCAGTAGACATCATGGAGAGTAAATCGCCTGCTTCAATAGCGAGTTCACGATCCTTACCTAGAAAATCACCGGTTTCGCAAATAGGGCCAACGAGGTCCCATTTTTTTGCTTTTTCAGCGCGCGGTTTCACCGCACGTATTTCTTGCCAGGCCTGATAAAGCGATGGACGAATGTTGTCATTCATTGCGGCATCAATAATGGCAAAGTTTTTATGTTCTGTCGGTTTCAAATATAAAACCTTTGTGAGTAACACACCGGCATTTGCGCTGATAGAACGACCAGGTTCAAACATTAAGCTTAGCGGACGATCACCTAATCTTTCTTTAATAGCAGCCATATAATCTGCAACATCTGGCGGTGTTTCATTGCGGTAGGTAACACCAAGGCCGCCGCCTAAATCTAAATGATGAATCTGGATCCCGGTAGCCGCCAGCCCGTCAATTAATGCGAGCAAGCGATCCAGTGCATCCATAAAGGGTGTGAGCTGAGTCAGCTGTGAACCTATATGGCAATCCACACCTTGAATCGACAAGCTCGGCAATTGCGCTGCACGTGCATAGACAGCTGGAGCGCGCTTGATATCAATACCAAATTTATTTTCCTTTAATCCGGTAGAAATATAGGGATGCGTATTAGCATCTACATCCGGATTTACGCGCAGGGAAATATTAGCCACTTTATTTTTCTGGGCAGCCACTTGCGCGAGAATTTCCAATTCTGCTTCGGATTCGACATTAAAACAAAAAATTCCAACATCTAATGCCCGCGCCATTTCTTCGCGGGTTTTACCTACACCAGAAAAAACAATTTTTGAAGGCGAGCCGCCAGCGCGCAACACACGCTCAAGCTCGCCCATAGAAACTATATCGAAGCCCGCGCCAAGTTTGGCGAGCAAATTTAAAATTCCCAAATTCGAGTTAGCTTTTATCGCGTAACAAATCATTCCGGGATGCGAGCCCAGGGCTTGTGAATAAGACAGATAATGCTGGGTAAAAGCGGCGCGGCTATAAACATAAGTGGGAGTGCCAAAATGCGCTGCAACGGTGGCGAGCGGAGTGTCCTCTACATAAAGTTCGCCGTTGCGATCAATAAAATGCTGCATAAAAATTCTGCTTACTCTTAAAAAAATATTGAAATGGGTTAGTTACTGGATGTGCTTGGCTTCGGCGCGGGAGCCGGAGCAGGTTTTGAAGTTTCCGGTGCGGGTTTTTGTGGCTGCGGGAGATAAAGCGGGCCTTTCTGGCCACACCCTGCCAATAACACTATAAGGGCAATCCCAAAAAGCGATTTTTTTTTCATAACACCACCGTTCCAATCCACCGAAATCCTCACGCGGAACTTCCTGGCGGAAGCTCAAAGGAGGAGCAGTATAACCTCAAATACTGAAGGGCGGCTATGAATGGCGAGCACTGGAAGCCATGGATTTTATTCAAAAATTTTGGGGACATCCCATCCATAATCCTTGTAACCAACCGCTGCGCATACAAGGTTATTTGTTTAAATCTGCCAATACCTTCGCGTAACCCTCCTTAAAGGTAGGATAGCTAAACACAAACCCCGATTCTAACAACCGCCGGTTGCTGCACCGCTTATTGCCGCGCTCATTAGATGCCTCCTCCGATAAGAAATCGCTTATGCCCAACTGTTCTGCCAACCAACTGACTACCTCCAGCATGGAAACGGGTGCGCAGTCAGTTGCGAGATACACAGACTGTAGCTGCTCGCCCCTGTAATGAAGTTCGATGATATGCGCCAGTACACGGGCGCAATCCTCGGCGTGGATGCGGTTAGTAATGTGGGGACTAGCAGATGCCTTAGCCTGACGTACCTGTTCAATGAGCCGATTGCGACCTGGCCCGTAAATTCCACTAAAACGTACAATCGCATAAGAACATCGGCTGGCCTGGATAATCGCCTCAGCTTCTAGCAAACGTTTACCGCTAAAACTTTCCGGCTCGGTAGGTGAATTCTCATCCACCCATTCACCATCAATTTGCCCATAAACCGCAGTGCTGGAAACAAAAATCAGTAGCGGGAGCTTGCGGGGGCGCGCTTGTAAACTTTCAACAAGATTAAGGCAGGTTTGGACGTATGCACTTTGGTAACCGGCATCGCTACGTTCACTTGGCGTCATGGTAATAACTACAACGGCAAATTCGTGCTGTAAAACTTGCGCGAGCTGTTCTGAATCAGTGACATCGCAAACCTGGTAATGCAGGAATGGCGTGTCTTTCGGCGGATGGCGTCGCAACCCTATGATTTCAAACCCGTCTTGTGACAGGTTTTGAACTAGACGCTGGCCTATGTCGCCACATCCAACTATTAAAACTCGTTCTTTTGATAGAAATTGACTATTCATTGCTGTCCAAATGGTTTACCTTTTGAGTCTTCGAATTATCGCCGCAATCACTAGCTAGATCTGCAATTTTCTTTGATACCAACCATAGAATTTATCCTTTTGGTAATCAAAAATTGCGGGATTCAAACTCCACCTGGGAGCACAGAATGACTCTAACCGAACTTCGCTACATCGTTACCCTTGCACAGGAGCAACACTTTGGTCGCGCCGCCGACCGTTGCTACGTCAGCCAACCAACCCTCAGTATCGCCGTAAAAAAGCTGGAAGACGAGCTGGGCGTAGCCCTGTTTGAACGCACCAAATCCCGCGTTCACCCCACCCCCCTGGGCGAGCAAATCGTTAAGCAAGCCAACCTTGTGCTGGAGCAAACTGCCACCATTAAGGATATGGCCGATGCGGGCAAAGATCAGCTCAGCAGCCCTTTATCTGTGGGTGCCATTTTCACCATAGGGCCCTATTTACTGCCGCAGTTTATCCCCCACCTACAAACACTGGCGAATAAAATGCCCTTGTATGTGGAAGATGGTTATACCCATACCTTGCGTAAAAAACTTCGTAATGGCGAGCTGGATGTCATTATTGTCGCGCTACCATTTAACGAACCCGATGTGGTTACCCAAACGCTTTACGAAGAACCTTTTGTTGTGCTCATGCCGCATAACCATCCGCTCGCTGATAAAGCTGAAATAGACCCCAATGAAATCAGCAGCCAACAATTATTACTGTTGGGAGAGGGCCACTGCTTTCGCGACCAGGTTCTTACAACTTGCCCGAACATTCATCACACCGAAGAAACTAACCCGAATGTGCGCACTGCCGCAGAGGGTAGCAGCCTGGAGACCTTGCGCCATATGGTGGCCTCCGGTTTAGGTATCACCATACTTCCGCAGTCAGCTGCTACCAGCAGTATTTATAGTTCAAACCTGCTGGTAACACGTCCATTTAAAGCGCCCGCTCCCAGCAGGACTGTTGCTTTGGCCTGGCGCGCAAGCTTTCCACGACATAAAGCCATAGACGCATTGCGAAAATCCATCCAAATCGCCAGATCAGATCTAAAATGATAAAAACGCTGCGAGAACGCAGCGCTGGCACTTTGACGATGAGATTCAAGCATGCGCAAACATTTGATGGGCTCGCTCCTTTTGCTCGTCAGCTTGCAGACCTTTGCAAGCATGGAAGAAGCGTTGGATGCCTACAAAAAAGGTGATTATGGTGTTGCAGTCAAGCAGTTAAGTGCACTTGGCGAAGCCGGAGATATCTCCGCCCAAATTATGTTGGGTGCGCTTTACAACAAGGGGGGAGCTGTTGCTCGAGATGACAAAATCGCAGCGAGCTGGTTTGAAAAAGCCGCCAATCATGGCAATGCTGAGGCCCAATACCAACTAGGTTATCTCTACGAAAATAGCAATCTCTCGAAAGATTACGCGACCGCTGCCGGCTTGTATCATAAAGCTGCGCAAAGCGGGTCAGCCAAAGCTCAATTTCGCTTGGGTGTTTTTTACGCTGGAGGGTTGGGCGTAACGAAAAACATGAATGAGTCCATCTTATGGCTTGGCAAAGCCGCGCTTCAGGAAAATAGCGAGGCGCAATCTATGCTTGGCCTCATGTACTACCTTGGAAAAACTGTTCCCAGAAATAAGGAGCTTGCTAAGGGTTGGTTAACCAAGGCGGCAGCCCAAAACCATCCGGATTCACTTCTTTTGTTGGCAAGCATGTATAAAAAAGGTGAAGGTGGCCCTAAAGACCCGATATTGGCTTATTCCCTTAACTCCCTTGCAGTGGCGAGTAGAATTGAGCTGAAAAAAGAAGCCAGTGAAATGCGTGAAGACCTCATTAGTGAGCTCACCCCTGAGCAAATCGACAACGGGAACAAACTTACCGCCGAGCTGCAAAAACCTAACAATTTTTCCCAAGCACTTACTACCTATATCAATAAAGCCCACCGCGCACCTTTCCGATTTTTTGAGCGGCCAGAAAAGTGATATTTTCGTGATCTGCTGCGAATACTAATAAACAAAAAACTCCAAGAGAGTCATCGCTTTTGTTATGTTGCACCTCAAATTCTTCGACCGCAGATGCAATGAACAAACCTCAACATCAAACCCTTGATCAAATCTCGGTCACCTCATTAAAAGGTGTGGGCGCGAGCCTGGCAGAGAAGTTGGCGAAGATTGGATTGTTTTCAATACAGGATGTGCTTTTCCATTTACCTACCCGCTATATGGATCGCACTCGCATTTCACCCATCGGCGGAATGCAGCCAAATGCCAATGCGGTGTTGGAAGGTGAAGTGCGCGCTTGCGATATTGTGTTTGGTAAACGCCGAAGTCTTGTAGTGCGGATACAGGACGGAACGGGAACTCTCACGCTTCGGTTTTACCATTTCAATGCATCGCAAAAGCAGCAGCTATCGAGCGGAACGCGACTGCGGGTATTCGGCGAAACCCGACGCGGTGCGGCGGGGTTGGAAATGTATCATCCCGAATACGATTTACTGAGTGACGCAAAACCGCTGCCGCTGGAACAACATCTCACCCCCATTTATCCCGCCACCGAAGGTCTAACGCAGCCGCGTTTACGCGCATTGGCCGCACAGGCTTTGACTTGGCTGACAACCTATCACTTACGCGAACTTTTGCCCGATAAGCTACGGCAGGAACTGAACCAAAGCTCTTTAGCCGATGCATTGCGCTATCTGCATCAGCCGCCTACGACTGCCAATGTGCATTTATTGATGGAGGGTGAACATCCATTTCAGCAACGGCTGGCTTTTGAAGAACTGCTGGCCCACCACTTAAGCCTGTTGCTACTGCGCCGCCAAACCCAGGCAACGGGAGCAAGTCAGCTTTACCTTAACGCCGAACTACAAAGTAATTTCCTGGCGCAACTACCTTTTAAACTCACTCGCGCGCAGCAGCGAGTATTTAAGGAAATTACCGCCGACTTAGCCAAACCTGTTCCCATGTTGCGCTTGGTCCAAGGCGACGTAGGCTCGGGGAAAACAGTGGTAGCAGCACTCTCGGCCCTGGTCGCAGTCGCCAACGGTCAACAAGCTGCGATTATGGCGCCTACCGAAATTCTTGCAGAGCAGCATCGCATTAACTTTGGTAAATGGCTCGAACCGCTCGGGATAAAAATTGGTTGGTTAACGGGCAAACTTAAAGTCGGTGAACGACGAGCTCAATCCGCTGCTATAGCTACGGGCGAGGCGCAAGTCGTCATAGGTACTCACGCACTGTTTCAGGAATCCGTAGAATTTTCAAATCTTGGATTGGTAGTTATTGATGAACAGCATCGATTCGGTGTACATCAGCGCCTATCTCTTCGAAACAAGGGCGCATCGGGTTCACTTCGGCCACACCAGCTGATCATGACAGCTACCCCTATTCCGCGCACCTTAGCCATGAGCGCCTATGCGGATCTGGATTGTTCAATTATTGATGAGTTGCCGCCGGGACGAACACCCGTCACGACGGTGGTGATCGGCGACCAACGTCGCCCCGAGATAATAGAACGCGTGCGGTTAGGATGCGCTGAAGGTCGACAAGCCTATTGGGTATGTACATTAATTGAAGAATCCGAAGCTTTGGAGGCGCAGGCTGCGCAGGCCACTGCTGAAAGTCTGGCAATCGCGCTTCCGAAACTGCGAATTGGCCTCATTCATGGCCGCTTGAAAGCTGCTGAAAAAGAAGCCGTCATGGGCGCCTTTAAAGCCAACGAGCTCGACTTGCTCGTTGCCACCACGGTGATCGAAGTAGGTGTGGACGTACCCAATGCCAGTTTGATGATTATTGAAAATCCGGAGCGCTTGGGCTTGGCGCAATTGCATCAATTGCGTGGACGAGTGGGGCGTGGGGCAACGGCTAGTCATTGCGTCCTGCTTTATGGATCGCCGCTTTCGCATCACAGCAAGGAACGTTTACGAGTTATGCGAGAAAGCAGTGACGGTTTCTATATAGCCGAGCAAGACCTTCAATTACGTGGCCCTGGCGAAGTCCTCGGCACCCGGCAAACGGGCGATATGCAGTTCAAAATTGCTGATCTACAGCGTGATTCTCATCTGCTCCCCAAGGTTAAAGCCGGGGCAGAGTATTTAATGGCACACCATTCCACAGTTTGTGAGGAAATCATTAACCGATGGCTTGGAAAAGGCCATGTTTATCTGCAAGTTTAAAATACTGGTCTATGCTCTCAAATACACATCTTATTCGCCAATAAATTCGATTAACCAAAGGAGTAGGCCGTGCCAGTACCCGCGAGTGTTCAGTCATTATTAGATAATAGAAATGTTGCCTATGATTTGGCATCTACTCCATTCAATGACGATGACAGACGCCTGGTTTGGCATGACCAGCATTTACGTAATATGAGCGCCGCTAAGTCCCTGATTTTGCAAGACAGCCAAGGCCGTGTCCAAGTAATCATCTCCGCCGATCGCCTGCTTGACCTTAAAGCTGTCAACCGTCAGTTGGGGCGGGAGCTGCACGCCACGAGTGTTGAAGACATTCGTAAATTTTGTGATAGCCATCATCTTGATTCCATTCCTGCACTGCCCAAATTGGCTGGCCTGCAAACCCTGGTCGACAAAAGCCTGCTGGATCGCAATGAGCTCCTGCTGGATTCCGGCAACGAGGAGCAATTGGTTCGAATTGGACGCAGCGAATTTGAACAGATTTTGGAAGGTGCGACCCTGTGTGATATTTCTGTTCCCCTGGAACCACTAGAAGTTGAAGATTTAAATACCAGTGACCACGACCAGATCCTGGGTGCCGTACGAAACTTTACCCAATTGCGCGTCAAGCAGCGCTTGGAAGAAACTCTCGAATTACCTCCTTTGTCCGACACGGCGCAACGCATCATCAAATTGCGGGTTAATCCTAACGCCGATATCAGCGATCTTGCGCAAATCGTGGAGACCGATCCAAGTCTTGCAGCTCAAGTAGTAAGCTGGGCAGCTTCGCCTTATTACTCAGCCCCGGGGAAAATTAAGTCTATTCATGACGCCATAGTGCGTGTCCTCGGGTTCGATATGGTGCTCAACCTTGCCCTGGGTTTATCGCTCGGCAAAACCATGACGATCCCCAAAGAGGGGCCACACGGTACTTTGCCTTACTGGCAACAAGCCGTGTTCATGGCCGCAACTATTGAAGGTTTAGTCACCGCCATACCGCGCGACCATCGCCCCAGTTTTGGCATGGCCTACTTATGCGGTCTTTTACATAATTTTGGCTACCTGATTCTGGCCGAGGTTTTCCCCCCGTATTTCCATTCCTATTGCGAATTAGCTGATGCCAACCCGCACGTTAGCCATCAAGCAATAGAGCGACATCTATTAGGCGTAACCCGCGAGCAACTAGCCAGCTCACTTATGTCCTTGTGGTGTATGCCAGAGGAAGTGGTAATTGGATTGCGACATCAGAATAACCCCAACTACAAGGGCGAAAACAGCCAATACGCTAAATTGATCTTTGTTGCCCAACGGCTGTTAATACACCAAAACATTGGTCACGGTCCAAAGCTCGAAATCCCACAACATGTATTCGACGAATTACACCTGGACCCGGTGAAAGCTCGACACACGGTGGAAAATATCCTTGAATCCAGCGACGACTTGAAACATATTGCTCACGAGTTAAACCCCAAACATTGAAGGCGTCAGCCACCCACCCCACCCAAGGGTAAAGGCGCTAAACCCAGACGATAGAAAAAACCCCTGAACTTCAGGGGTTTTTTCTTTAGTGAAACAATAAGGCAAATAATGAACTTGCAAGAAGCTGCTGCAATTTTTGTTAAACGTCGCCAAACAGGCATCCAAGGCGAACGATTACCACAAGAACTTAGACCTACAAATCCGCAGCAGGCATTCGCCATTCAAGCGGCAGTCAGTGCCCTGTGGTGTGAACTTGAAGACGACACCATAGGTGGCTGGAAATGTCTGGCCTCAGAACCAGATCGACCTATAGTTGGCCCCATTTACACCCGCACTATTAATTCCGTAGCACCTGTAGCGCTCTGGCCAAAACCAGCCGATAAAAGTCTTGCACGTATAGAACCGGAACTGGCATTTTTCTTTGGCAAAGATCTTCCCCCACGCAGTGAACCCTACACTCCCACAGAAGTCGATGCTGCTATAAGCAGAACTCATATGGCACTCGAGCTGATAAATAGTCGTTACTCAGATCCAGCCAGTTGTGAATTCCCGGAAATGCTCGCCGACGGATTGGTAAATCAGGGGCTTTTTATCGGGCCGGAAATCGACAGTGTGGACGCCGCACAGGCAAGCATTTTGGAAATCAAAGTCACCTATGGAGATAAGGAGCAAACATACAACGGCAAGCACCCCAACAATAATCCGCGAACCCCTTTGTATTGGCTGGCGGAACATTTACGAAGTAGCGGGCAAGGCATAATTGCGGGTCAGGCAATTATCACGGGCTCTTATGCAGGCGTGTTAGAAGTTCCGATAAAGACTGATATCACGATTGAATATACTGGCCTGGGCATAATGGAAGTGAGTTTTACGGCTAAATCATGAACCCTGCTAGCCTTAAAAATGGAGTCGTCATCCTCAGCTACGCGCTCCGGCTAGCGGGGATGACGACTCCCTATTAAAGCCGAATTAGCAAGAGTAGATTAATTGGAGAAAAAGGATGAATAAAATTACCGCAGCAATAACTTTGGCTTTTACGTTTTGCACAATCTCGGCCAGCGCTGCCGATGCCGGAGGCACAACTTTTAATCTATCCACGCGAGAGCAAAGCTACCTGGAAAATCGTGTTTGTTTCGC